>DLYC01000208.1 GCA_003447895.1 Lachnospiraceae bacterium
CCGCCCAGGAAGTAGCAGCCGCCGGCCACTACGAGCGCAAACAAAGTGGAGATGATCGTTCCGGTTTCAATGGATTTCTCATTCTTGATCGCGTAGAACTTCTGTACCATCTGAGGAAGTCCCCATGTTCCGAGAGAGGTCAGGATCACGACGCCCAGAAGGTTAAAAGGATCGGGACCAAGGAAGGAAGCGAAGACACCGGGGGTAGTGGAAACGGTCTCATCGGAAACCCTTGCAAGGCCGTCCATTGCGGCCATCAGTCCGCCCTTGCTGTTCAGTACAGCGAGAATGACGGCTGTGATGCCGATCAGCATGATAATACCCTGGATGAAATCGTTGATCGCGGTGGCCATGTATCCGCCGACGATGACATAGATTCCTGTGAGAATTGCCATTGCGATTACGCAGATGGAGTAGTCAATGTTGAAGGCCATTCCGAACAGTCTGGAGAGACCGTTGTACAGGGATGCTGTGTAAGGAATCATGAAAATGAAGGTAATGATGGAAGCGGCAATCTTGAGGTTGTTGCTTCCGAAGCGCTTTCCGAAGAACTCAGGCATCGTAGCGGTGTCAAGATGCTGGGTCATGATTCTGGTGCGTCTGCCGAGGATCCTCCATGCCAGGAGAGATCCGATCAGCGCATTTCCGATACCGGCCCAGGTGGCTGCAATGCCGTATTTCCAACCGAACTGGCCTGCATAGCCTACGAAGACAACAGCGGAGAAATAGGAGGTACCATATGCGAAAGCGGTGAGCCAGGGACCTACGGAACGGCCGCCCAGGACAAAGCCATTGACATCGGTTGCAGTCTGCCTGCAATAGAAGCCGATGCCCACCATAATGGTAAAGAACACAAGAAGCATCAATACTTTGATAATCATTTGAGTTTCCTCCTATCTGGGTTGTGGTTTCAAACCGGCCGGCCTGGTTGGAATTGTGGTATTTACCGGCGGCTTCGACACTATGCACTTCAGCGATTTAAAGTTTAGCACTTTAAAGTGCAGTGCGTCGACGCTTTGAAGTGTAGCACCGTTTGAGGTGAGAGTCAATGATTTTTAATAATTTTTTTATAAATTTCCCGGGGAGGGGGGAGCCGGCGAGTCAACCCAGGTCATCCTTCTGACGAGTGCCACACAGGAAGTTGACTTTAGTGTATACTGGATGCATAGAAAAACAGGGGAACACCCACCCATAAGAAACCTCAGAAGAACCCACTCCCTATAAGAAACTGCAGAAGAAATCACCCCGGAAACAGATTCCCAATTGGTATTCAAGGAATAACCCGGGAGAGCAAAGGAGCTTACAATGAAAATTCTTATTACAGTACCCTTCACAGAGGAACAAAAGGAACGCCTCCGGGCTCAGATGCCGGAAGCTTCTTATCACTTTACGGATAAAGTCAGCCTGACTGACGAGGAGATCCGGGAGGCGGATATTATTCTCGGAAATGTGCCGGTGGACAGGCTGGCAAACGCGCAGAGCCTGAAATGGCTGCAGCTCAATTATTCCGGTGCGGATGCCTATGCGGCGGAGGGAGTTCTCGCCCATGAAGTGATGCTGACAAACGCGACCGGCGCCTATGGGCTGGCGATCAGTGAGCATCTTCTGGCGGTCACTTTTTTTCTTAAAAAGAAGCTGGGGCGCTATCACAGAAACCAGATGCATGGGCAGTGGAAGGATGAGGGGCAGGTGACTGCCATCGCGGGCAGCAGGACCCTGGTGATCGGGCTTGGCAATATCGGCGGGGAATACGCCCGCAAGATGTCTCTTTTGGGGAGCCGGGTCACCGGAATCAGACGTACCAAAGCCGCCTGTCCGGAGTATCTTGATGCGATCGGAACATTTGAGGATTTGGAGAGATTCCTTCCTGAGGCCGATATTGTGGCGATGGCGCTCCCGAACACGCCTCAGACCCGCCATATCATGAACGCGGAGAGGCTTTCGATGATGAAGAAAGGCAGTATTTTGCTCAATGTGGGGCGGGGGACAGCGATCGATCAGGACGCTCTTTTGCATGCGCTGGAGAGCGGAAGGCTGGCGGGGGCTTCCATTGACGTGACGGACCCCGAGCCTCTGCCGGCGGATCACCCGCTCTGGCATTGCGAGAACCTTCTGCTGACGCCGCACGTCGCGGGTGACTATCATCTGCAGGAGACGCTGGACCACATTGTGGAGCTGTTTATCGAAAACCTCGGGCGCTATGCGAAGGGGAAAGAGCTTCTGAATCCCGTGGACCGCAAGACGGGATACCGCAGAACGGAATAACAGCGCGGCGGATCCGTTGTCGGAACGCCGTGAGTGTGTTAGTATTGAGAAATAATTACAAATATGAATAATGCGGAAGGTGTCGGACGGGCCGCGCTCGCGTGGCCGGTGTCCGGTGAAAAGGGAAGCAGGTGAGATTCCTGCACGATCTCGTCACCGTGATTCGAGAGCGCCTGCCTGGATCCACTGGGAGACCGGGAAGGGAGGCAGGGCGCGCCTGATCGATCAGCCGGGAGACCTGCCTGCCGCAGTACGCGGAATCGGAGAGGCAAAAGATTGACTCTCCGGATTTCGGGCCACGAGGAATTGGCTGTACGAAACAGAGGGGATTGGCGGAATCGGCGCCGGTCTGTTTTTGGTATGTGCTTCGCCTCGCGGCGAAGTTTTTCATTATAGAAGCCTTATAGGGGCAGGCGGGAAGTCCGCCGTCTCTGCAGACAGCGGGCTTGTCATAACAGACGCGAAACAGATACCGGCAACGAAGGAGGAACCAGAAATGAAAAAGAGATGGACAGCCATGATGATGGCACTACTATTCACTGCGGCGGGAGTGGTCGGCTGCGGATCGTCGCAGGCAGGCGGCGGGGCGCAGGATGCCGCCTCTGAGGCCCAAACGGGAGAGGCCGTCGAGGCGCAGACAGACGAGGCCGGCAAAGAGGGAGAGACCGAGGCGCAGACTTACCAGATGCTTCCGGACGGTATGTACGAGGCGGATTTTGGCACGGACGGGAGCATGTTCCATGTCAATGAGACCAAAAACGGAAAGGGTATTCTCACCGTGAATGGCGGGGAAATGTCGATCCATATCGTAATGCCTTCCAAGAACATCGTAAACCTTTTCTGCGGCTCCGCTGAGGACGCGCAGAAGGAAGGCGCGGCGCTTATAGAGCCTCTGACAGAGGAGGTCACCTATGAAGACGGTACGACGGAAGAAGTGAACAGCTTTGACCTTCCCGTTCCGTATCTCGATCAGGAGTTTGATGTGGCGCTGGTCGGGACAAAGGGAAAATGGTACGATCACAAAGTCGTCGTCTCAAACCCGGTTTCCCTTGACGGAAACGGCGATGCGGCAAATGCGGACGCGGCTGCAGGCGAGGCCGCAGAAGAGGCCAGCTCCAATGCAGGAGAAGCCGACGCAGCAGGTAAGACGGAGAGCGATGCGGCAGCGGGAGCTTCTGCGGAAGATCAGAAGGCGGCGGACGCGGTGGCAGCTCTGATCGACGCGATCTATGTGCAGCAGTGGACGGAGGATACGGAAGAGAAGTGCGCGGCCGCAAGGAAAGCGTGGGATGCCCTGACGGACGCACAGAAAGCGCTGGTCGAGGGAGAGTTTGCGGATCCGGATTATTTTGGCAAAGATACGGGAGATGCATCGCTGGATGATCCCAGGAACGGCGACGAGATCGGGGAGAAGGAACTTCTGGTGGTGAGCTTCGGAACGTCCTTTAACGACAGCCGGGCGAAGGATATCGGCGGAATCGAGGAGGCGCTTCAGGAGGCGTATCCCGACTGGTCCGTGAGAAGGGCCTTCTCGTCGCAGATCATCATCAATCACGTGCTGGCGAGGGACGGCGTAAAGATCGACAACGTGGAGCAGGCGCTGGAGCGCGCGGCGCAAAACGGCGTCAGGCAGCTTGTCGTCCAGCCGACGCATCTGATGCACGGCGCCGAGTACGACGAGCTCAGCCAGAAGGTGGACAGTGTCAGGGACCGCTTTGAGTCCGTAGAGATCGCGGAACCCCTCCTGGGACAGGTCGGCGCAGACGCCGCGCAGGTCAACGCAGATAAGGAAAAGGTGGCGTCAGCAGTCACGCAGACGGCAGTCGAAAAGGCCGGCTATGACAGCCTGGAAGCGGCCGGAAGTGACGGAACGGCGTTTGTCCTGATGGGGCACGGGACCTCTCATACCGCCAAAGTCACCTACAGCCAGATGCAGACGCAGATGGAGAAGCTCGGCTATGGGAACGTGTTTATCGGAACCGTAGAGGGCGAGCCCGAGGACACCTCCTGTGAGGCCGTCATCGAAAAGGTAAAGGCAGCCGGCTACAAGAAGGTCGTTCTGAGGCCTCTCATGGTCGTTGCCGGCGATCACGCAAACAACGACATGGCGGGAGAAGACGAGGATTCCTGGGTCAGCATGTTCAGGGCGGACGGCGCCTTCGAGAAGGTCGACACGCAGGTCGAGGGCCTGGGTGCAATCGATGCCGTGCAGCAGCTCTACGTCGAGCACACCGGCGAAGTGATCCGATAATGCGAGCCTCGTTGTGTGAGCATTTTTTTCACTAGGCAGAAAGAAGAAGTCATGAGACGTGCGGATACCGGAAGAGACTTTGATTCCGGTATCCGTCTTTTCACCCGGAGATTGCGATGAGAAGAATACGGACAGCGCTTTCAGGACTCATCCTGTGCATCATGATCGCGGCCACAGGCTGCGCAGGTCAAAATACAGAGCCGGGAAATCCGGCGCAGGAAACAGAGGCGGCTGTCTTTTGCATGGCCCGCGTGACGCTGGAAGGCGGGAGCGGCAAGGCCTCGGTGGATTCGCCGTGCCCGGTGTATGAGCGGGGCGGAGAGCTCTTTGCGCGGATCACCTGGAGCAGCTCCCATTATGATTTCATGCTCGTGGACGGCGAGAAACTCCTGCCTGTCAATACAGAGGGAAATTCGCAGTTTGAGATTCCGCTGCCGGACGGGGGAGGCCTGTCCGCTGACGATGCGCCCGGAAATTCGGGGGTGGAGACAGAATCCCCGGACGGCGGGACCGGGCTTCCCGAGGACTGCGCGATCGATGTGCAGGCGGACACGACGGCAATGAGCGAGGCCCATCTGATCGATTACAGGCTGACCTTCCGCTTTTATGAGGAGGGAGCAGCGGCGGACGGCGGGGCCGGACAAAGCCGTGAAGAGACAGAGGCGGGCGAATCCGTCGGACAAAGCAGTGAGGAAACCACCGCTGGCGGCGGGGCCGGCCCGGCAGACGATGAAACGGCGCCGGAACTTCCGGGCCTTTCACTCATCGGGAAAGACCGAAACGAATACGCGGAGTGCTTCACGATTTACCGCTATGAGGGGGACTACGCGGTTCTTTCGGTAGATGACGGGCGCCGCTATCTGATCGTACCTGAGGGGAAAGAAGTGCCGGCATCAACAGGCCCGGAAGGAAACGGCGAAGGCAGTGAGAAGGGGCTGATTCTTCTGAGAAAGCCGCTGGACCGGATTTACCTTCCGGCGTCGGCGGTCATGTGCCAGCTGGACGCGATCGGCGCCGTAAAGAATGTGATCCTGTCAGGGCTCCCGCGGGACAGCTGGTATATCGAGGCCGCGCGCGATGCGATGGACAGCGGCGCGATGCAATACGGGGGCAAATACAGTGAGCCCGATTATGAGAGGATCCTGTCGATGGGGACCAATCTTGCCATTGAATCCACCATGATCCTCCATACGCCCAAAGTGCAGGAGAAACTGGAAAAGCTGGGCGTTCCGGTCCTGATCGACAGGTCCAGCTATGAGAGCGAGCCCCTCGGAAGAGCGGAGTGGGTGAAGGTCTACGGCCTTCTCACAGGCCGTGAAGAGGATGCGGAGAAGGCCTTTGAGGAGCAGAAAGGCTTTGTGGAGGAGGTCCTGAAAAACGCGCGGAGCACGGAAGCCGAAAGGCCGGAAGGCAGTACCGGCGGATGGAGCAATCCCGAGGCCGGCGGAAGTTCTGGCGAAGGGAGCCATCCCGCAGCCGGCGGAAATGCGGACACAAACGATGGAAAGACTGTCTCCATCTTTTCCGTAAATTCAAACCGACAGGTCGTGACGAGAACGCCGGGGGACTATTTTGCCAAAATGCTGAAGACGGCGGGCGGACAACTGTGCACGCCGGCGACGGACCAAAGCCGGGCTACGCAGACAGTCAGCATGGAGTCCTTCTATGCGGCGGCCGCTGAGGCGGACATTCTGATCTATAATGCCTCGATCGAGGATGCGCCGGAGAGCCTTGAAGAGATGTGCGGGAAGGACAATATTTTGACAGAGTTTCGTGCGGTCAGGGAGGGCCGCGTCTGGTGCATGCGAAGTTCTCTGTACCAGAACGCGAGCCGGACCGGGGCGATCATCCGGGACCTTCATGCGATCGTTGCGGGGTCGGCGGAGGAAGAGACCGAGTTTTTCTATAGGCTGAAGTGAGGGAAGGGGGCCTTCGTTGGCGGGAAATCTGATGATCCAGGGCACCATGTCCGGTGCCGGAAAAAGCATATTGACGGCGGGAATCCTGCGCGTTCTGCGGCAGGACGGGTACCGCGCGGCGCCCTTTAAGTCGCAGAACATGGCGCTCAATTCCTTTGTGACAGCGGACGGCCTGGAGATGGGGCGCGCCCAGGTGGTGCAGGCGGCCGCGGCGGGCCTTCCGCCTTCGGCAGACATGAATCCGATCCTGCTTAAGCCCATGGGAGACACCACTTCGCAGGTCATTGTGAACGGAAAACCCATTGGGAAAATGCGGGCAGCCGACTACTATCGTGTCAAAAAATCGCTCGTCCCAGACATTCTTGCCGCCTACAACAGGCTCCGGGAGAAGGCGGATGTGATCGTGATCGAGGGGGCGGGAAGCCCGGTGGAGATCAATCTTCGCGAGGGAGATTTTGTCAATATGGGGCTTGCGGAGATGGTGGACGCGCCGGTGCTCCTTGTGGGAAACATCGATCCCGGAGGCGTCTTCGCGCAGCTTTTGGGAACCGTGCAGCTGATGCGGCCCGAGGAGCGGGCGCGCGTGAAGGGCCTTATCATCAACAAGTTCCGCGGAGATGTGGGACTTCTGGAGCCCGGGCTCTCTATGTTCCGCGAGTACTGCGACATTCCGTTCGCCGGGGTCGTGCCGTGGGTGAAGCTGAGCCTGGACGAGGAGGACAGTATGTCCGAGAGGTTGTCCGGGAAGGGGAATGCGGCGCCCGTGGGATCCGCGTCGGCGCGCAGCGCTGCCGCCGGCATCTCAGACCCCGAAGGGACGGTGGACATTGCGGTGATCCGCCTTCCGTATCTTAGCAATTACACGGACTTTGCCCCGCTGGAAGCTTCTGCCGGCGTGTCCGTCCGCTATGTCCCGGAGGTCTCTTCCCTGGGGAATCCGGATCTGATCATCCTGCCGGGCACCAAAAACACGCTCGGCGACCTGCGCTGGCTGCGGGAATCCGGGCTGGCGGACAGGATCGATGCGCTGGTCGGCAGTCCGGGACAGTCCGACAGAAGCGACGGGCCGGCCGGCAGTCCTTCGCATAGCGCGCTGCTTATGGGAATCTGCGGCGGCTATCAGATGCTGGGAAGAAGAATCCGGGATCCCTTGGGGAGCGAGGCAGGAGGTTCTGCGGAAGGTCTTGGGTATCTGCCGGTGGAGACGGTCTTTGGCTCCGAAAAGTATACGCGGCAGAGAGGCGGAAAGACCCTGAGACTTCCGGGAATCTGGGCGCCCCTGTCCCTTCTGCCGGTCTCCGGCTACGAGATCCATATGGGAGAGACGGAGTATCTCGGGGGAGAAACGGAAGAAGCCGGCGCCTTCTCGGAGTTGGGCGGCACACGCACTACGGACGGCGCCGTCCGCGGAAATGTACTGGGCACGTATCTGCACGGACTCTTTGATGAGCCGGTCCTCAGGGGAGCGCTTCTTAAGATGCTGCGGGACAGAAAGCGCGCAGGAGCGCCTGAAGCCGGCGCGGCAGAGGATTTTGGACCGGGCGAGGGGCATGAAAGCGCCTTAAAGTGGCAGGACGGGGAACTGGAAAGCGCCCTGAAAAGGCAGGACAGAGAACTGGACCGGCTTGCGGAAGTGCTCCGAAGGAGCCTGGACTGGGAGCTCATCTACAGGGCGATCAGGGAGAAGAGATAAGGCAGAAACAGCAGAAGGGAGTACCGGTGAAGATCGATCACATCAAACCCTCCGACATAGAGAAAGAGAGCATGCGCATCATCGAGAAAGAACTCAAGGAGAGGGGCAGAGAAATCCGGGGAGAGGAGGCCCCTGTCGTGATGCGGGTCATCCACACGACTGCGGATTTTGACTATGCGGAGACGATGGCATTTTCAAGTGATGCGGTGAGAAAGGGCAGAGAGGCGCTTCGAAGGGGCGCCAGGATCGTGACGGATACCAATATGGCGCTTGCGGGTGTCAACAAAAGAGCGCTCTCCGGGTGGGGAGGCGAAGCCGTCTGCTTCATGGCGGACCCGGAGGTGGCTGAGGAGGCTTCCGCGCGCGGGATCACCCGCGCGGCGGTGAGCATGGAAAGAGCGGCGGCCCTACCGGGGGAGACGATCTTCGCGATCGGGAACGCCCCGACGGCGCTTCTGGCGCTCAGGGAGCTGATGGACGAAAAAGGGTTCCGGCCGGCGCTGATCATCGGCGTTCCGGTGGGCTTTGTGAATGTGGTAAATGCCAAGGAGCGGATCATGGAGACCGAGGGTCCCTGGATTGTCAACAAGGGAAGAAAAGGCGGAAGCGGGGTGGCCGCAGCGATCTGCAACGCCCTGCTGTACGGAACGTGATTTCAGGGAGTAACCATTGCAGAAGCTGCCGGTGAGAACAACTGAATATGTGGTCAAGGGCGGAAGGCGCCTTCGCTGCGGCTTCACGACGGGGAGCTGCGCGGCAGCGGCTGCGGCTGCCGCCGTGCAGATGCTGCTCACCGGGGAGAGAGTCACGGAAGCGGAGATCCGGACGCCGGGCGGGCCGGTCTTCCACGCGCAGATCCTGGAGCCGGAGATGCGGTTTCACGAGGGCACCGGGCACACCAAAGGGCGGAACAGTGCCGGCGGGCCGGAACGCGGACAGGAAGGCAGGCCGCTTCCGATTTCCTGCCGCTGCGCGGTGCGAAAGGACGGGGGAGATGACCCGGATATCACGACAGGGACGCTGATCGAGGCGGAGGCCTTCCTAATGGAGGACGAAGCGGAGGCGAGCCCCGCAAAGAAAGCACAGGTCACCGAGTCCGAGGCGGGCCCCGCAAGGAAGGCCCCGGCCATCCTCATCGAGGGCGGGAGAGGCATCGGGCGCGTGACCAAGCCGGGGCTTGACCGGCCGGTGGGCGAGGCGGCGATCAACCGCGTCCCCCTGCAGATGATCGAGGAGAATGTCAGGAGAGTGCTCGCCGCACACGGGAAAGGCAGAGAGATCGCCGCCCTGCGCATCGTCATTTCCGCGCCGGAAGGGGAGAAGCTCGCTGAGAAGACCTTTAATCCGAGGCTTGGAATTGTCGGAGGGATCTCGATCCTGGGGACGACCGGAATCGTGGAGCCCATGAGCGACAGCGCTGTCGTGGAGACGATCCGCGCGCAGATGCGGGTGAGAAGGGCTGCGGGGGACCGCTATGTGGTGGCGGCGCCGGGAAACTACGGCCTCGATTTTTTGACCGGGAAGTATGGCGTGGACGGGGAGCAGGTGGTCCTCATCTCCAACTTTGTGAGAGAGGCGGCCCAAATGGCGGCAGAGGAAGGTTTTGAGGGAATCGTCCTGGCAGGCCACATCGGGAAACTTGTGAAAGTGGCCGGCGGCGCGGGAAATACCCACTCTCAGTACGGAGACCGAAGGATGGAGATCCTGCAGGAGATCGCGTCCAAATACTGCAGACCCGGGGACACAGAACGGCTCGCGGGAGAGATCGCGGAGTGCGTGATGACGGACGCGGCGCTGGAAGTTCTGGACCGATATGGCGTCAGGGAGGAGACGGCGCAGGAGATGGCACGCCGGATCTGTGCGTATCTTGAAGAGTGGTCGGGCGGAAGACTCAGAGCGGAGACCATCATTTTTTCAAACAGAGACCGCGAACTGCAGAGGTCCGCGGGAGCGGAGGGAATCCTTCGCGAGAGGAACGAAAGGCGGGAAGAATGATCCATTTTGTCGGGGCGGGGCCCGGAGCGACAGACCTCATCACGGTGCGCGGATTAAAACTCCTTGAGAGAGCAGATGTCATCATTTATGCGGGCTCCCTGGTTAATCCGAAGCTCCTTGACGCGGCGAAGCCGGCGTGCCGGATCTATAACAGCGCCCGCATGACGCTGGAGGATGTGATCGGGGTCATGGAGGATGCGGAGAAGCGCGGCCTTATGACGGTGCGCCTTCACACAGGCGACCCCTCTGTCTATGGCGCAGTGCGGGAACAGATGGAAGAGCTGGAGAAGCGCGGGATCGAATACGATGTGACGCCCGGCGTCAGCTCCTTCTGCGGCGCGGCGGCGTCGCTCGGAATGGAGTACACGCTGCCCGGAATCTCCCAGAGCGTGATCCTGACCCGTATGGAGGGAAGGACAAAGGTGCCGGAGAAGGAAACGATCGAGTCGTTCGCGGCCCACGGGACGACGATGGTGCTCTTTCTTAGCAGCGGGATGACCGGCGAATTGGCCAAAAGACTCATGGAAGGCGGCTATTCCCCCAAGACACCCGCGGCAATCGTTTATAAGGCGACCTGGCCCGAAGAGCAGTGTCTGACCTGCACAGTGGAGACGCTGGAGAGCACGGCGGCAGAGAACGGAATTAACAGGACGGCCCTCATCATAGTCGGGGAAGCGGTGCGGTACAACCGGCTGTCCGGCCGGCGGAATGCGCGGGAGAACGGGAAGCCCATAAAGAGCGGAAACCCGGAAGAGGCGACACACGGCTTTGAGAAGTCGCGTCTCTATGACGCCGGTTTCACGACAGGATACAGGGAAGCAGGAAATGGAAAGAAGGAAACAGGAACAAGCCCACAGCGAAGGACATAGCGGAAGGAACCTTCCCGGCGAGACTCACAGCGGAAGAAACTACGCCGCTGTGTTTGCGCTGCTCGCGGCGGCAATCCTTGTCGGCGCAGTTCTGAATACGGCGCTGGGGAGCGTGGCGATCCCGCCGGGAAGGATCCCGGAAATCCTTTTGGGAGGGGGAAGCGCGCAGGAGAGGAATATTTTGACGCAGATCCGGCTCCCGAGAATGTGCATGACGATCCTTCTGGGAGGCGCGCTGGCGGTTTCGGGCTATCTTCTGCAGACCTTCTTCGGAAATCCGATCGCCGGCCCCTATGTGCTGGGCATCTCGTCGGGCGCCAAGCTTTTCGTGTGCGCGGTCCTGCTCTTCGTCGCCGGAGGGGCGCAGCAGGCGTCGGGTGTGCGAATGGTTCTCGCGGCTTTTGCCGGAGCGCTTGTGACGACGGGCCTCATCGTTCTGCTCTCCCGCCGGGTGAGGCACATGGCGTCTCTCCTTGCGGCGGGCAT
>DLYC01000185.1:0-6856 GCA_003447895.1 Lachnospiraceae bacterium
CAGCACCGCAGGCGAGGGGACACAGATTGAGGTCACAATCCCGTTATCACAGGAGGAGCAGGTACAATGCTGAAAATATTGATTGCTGACGATGAGGTGATCGAGCGGCTTGTTCTGGAAAAGAAACTTAAGAAATACTATGAAGAGGAGTGTGAGATCCTGGTGGCCCAGAACGGCCGGCAGGTTCTGGAGATCTATGACCGGGAGCACCCCGAGATCCTGATCCTCGACATTGAAATGCCGGTGACCGACGGATTGGAAGCCGCCCGGGAGATCCGAAAAAAGGACAGGACCTGCAGCATCATCTTCCTGACAGCGTTTGACGAGTTCTCCTACGCAAAGGCCGCCATCTCGGTCCATGCCCTGGACTATCTCCTAAAGCCGTGCGACGAAAATGAGCTCATCAGCGCGGTCGACGAGGCGATCCGCTTCGCCCGGACAAGGATTCCTACCCCGTCGGAGGACGAAGGCGAAGCGCCGCACACGGTTTCTTCCCGTGAATCTTCGGAAGAGCAGTCGGACGGCGACGGAAAGCAGGAAGAGTTCCGCGCCTACATCGTAAAGCACTATATGGAAGACATCGCCGTAAAGGATATCGCCGGGTACTTCGGCTATTCGGAGGCCTACTTCTGCAAAAGATTCAAGCAATATTTTGGCCACAGCTTTGTGAGCTATCTGACCGACTACCGCATGCAGAGGGCCGAAGACCTGATGCGCACAAGTGAGCTCAGTATCAAGGAGATCGGAAAAGCTGTCGGATATCCCGATCCCAACTACTTTACAAAAGTTTTCCGCCGCGTACGCGGTGTGAGCCCTTCCGGTTTTCGGGAATCCGGGAAGCAGTGACGAGGTTCAATATGATCAACAGACAACATAAACGAATCCCTGCACGGAACTTCGCTGCCGCCCTGGTGGCAGCCGCCGGTCTCCTCGCCGGCTGCGCGCCGCAGACGGCTGCCGCCCCTCCCTCCGATTCAGGGCAGCCGCCGCTTCTGACCAATGAGACAGCCGTTGTCTATGACGTGACCCCTGAATACGTCTTTACTTACGCGGAGAACCAGACGGAGGATTATCCGACCACACAGGGCGCCTACCGCTTTGCGCAGCTTGTCAACGAGCGCACGCAGGGCCGCATCCAGATCCGGGTCTATGCAAACGCGGAACTGGGAGATGAGCAGTCCACGATCGAGCAGCTTCGCTTCGGCGGAATTGACTTTGTCCGGTGCTCTATGTCCACTATGAGCCCTTACAGCGACATGTCCAATGTACTGATGCTGCCCTACCTCTATCGGAATGCCGACCATATGTGGGCCGTCCTGGAGGGTGAGATCGGACAGCAGGTCTCTGACTCTTTTGTAGACGACGGGATCATCCCGCTGTCCTTCTATGACGCGGGCGTCCGCAATTTCTACTTTAAGAGTCCTGTCCGCTCCATAGAAGACATGCAGGGGCTTGTCGTCCGCGTTCAGCCGAACGCGATGATGGAGGATATGGTGAAACTTCTGGGCGCCTCTGCTCTGCCCGTCGCTTACGAGAATGTTTACTCCTCCATCCAGCAGGGCGACGCAGATGGCGCGGAGAACAACTGGTCCTCCTACGACGCCATGAAGCACAATGAAGTGGCCCCGTACTATCTGCTCGATGAACACATGCGCGTCCCCGAGATGCAGATGGTCTCCCGCGTGACCTGGGACCTCCTCCCGGAGGAGGACCGCCGCATCATCGAAGCCTGCGCCTTGGAGTCCGCTGAGTATGAGAGGATGCTCTGGTCGGCCCACGAGGAAGAAGCCCGGCAGCGCGTCCTGTCCCAGGGCTGTACGGAAATCTCCCTCACAGGAGAAGAAAAAAAGAAGTTCCACGACGCGATGGAACCTCTTTACATCAAATATTGCGAGAAATATATGGATCTTGTCAAACAGATCCGAGAGACAGGAGAGAAATGATGAAAAGCAAACCGCTTTTTCCAAAGCGCCAGGCGCGTCTTCTTCTGTTTTCCCCTATTTCCCGGCCTTTTGGAGCTGCTCGGTCATAAAGTCGAACAGCTCTTTTTTTCTGCCCTCCGATTCGAAGACCCTGTTGGGGAGCAGATATGCATGGACCTGATCGGGCACGACGACCAGCATCGATTTTCGGTTTATGACCATGCCGCCGCCCTTTTCATCGGGCACAAAAGATTTCCAGGGAATCCTCTGCACATGCTTTTGTACCTTGATCTCCATTCCGGTCGTGTCAAAAGCCAGCGTCGTGTCCACCTGCAGCGCCTGCGCGTCGCGGATGGAGGTCAGATAGATGTACAGCGGCTGAAAGACCGGAAACACCAGAAGGAAAATGATCATCAGGGCTTTCCCGAGTCCGTTTGTCGCATTCCATTTGGCAATCGTAAGTGCCAGGATGGACAGCGTAAAGATAATGCTTACCAGCGCGGTCCAGTTTCTGTAATAGTTCTCCATCCGAAACTTCCAATAATCTTCGGGTGTATTTCTGTAAGTATATTCGTATCTCATGGGTATCCTCCGTAACAGCTGCCGGCTTCCCGTCTGGAGAAGCGGGTCCTCCCTATTATAACACCGGGCGGGAAGAATGAAACCCTTTCTGAGAAACCTCCCGTCGCCGCCACCGGTCCTACCCGAGAAAAAGCCGCCGCACTTCTCAGTGCGGCGGCCATTCTGTCTTTTGGCTTCGCTGTGAATATAGTCCGGCTTATGCTCCGATCAGCCACGGGATGCACATTGTGATCGCAGGGATAAATGTGATCAGAAGCAGTGCGATGATCATGAAGGCATAGAAAGGAAGCATTTCCTTGACGATCTTCTCCATAGGTCTCTTCGCAATACCGGATCCGATGAACAGAACCGCACCTACGGGAGGTGTCAGAAGTCCGATACCGCAGTTGAGGACCAGCATGATGCCGTACTGGATCGGGTCGATACCGATGGAGGTAGCGATCGGAAGAAGGATAGGTGTCGTGATCAGGATGATCGGCGCCATATCCATGATCATGCCCAGTACCAGCAGGATGACGTTCAGCAGGATCGCGATGACGTAAGGGTTATCGGAAACGCCTGTGATCAGGTTCGCTGCCAGAGACGGAACATGGAGCTTTGTCAGCATGTAACCGAACGCGTTGGAAGTCGCGATCAGGATCAGGACGATGGACAGCGTGTCCACGCACTGGTCAAGCGCGCCCCACACGCCCTTCCATGTAAGTCCCTTGTAGACATACACGGAGACGATCAGGGAGTAGATAACCGCGATAGCCGCGGACTCTGTCGCGGTGAAGACACCGGCGCAGACGCCGACGACAACGATCAGGATCGCGGACAGCGCCCAGATGGATGTCGCGAATTCCTTGCCCAGGCGGGAAAGGCTGAAGGGCTCTCCCTTCGGGTAGCCTCTCTTCTTGGAGAGGATGTAGGACAGGACCATCAGGGATCCTGCCAGGACCGCGCCCGGAAGGTAGCCTGCCAGGAACAGGCTTCCTACGGAAAGGCCGCCTGCCGTCGTGGCGTAAATGACCATGTTGTGGGACGGAGGAACCAGCATACCCTCAACGGAGGAGGAGATGGTTACGGCCGTCGCAAAGTCTACGTCGTAGCCTCTGTTGACCATCATCGGGATCTCAAGGGAGCCCAGGGATGCCGTGTCAGCAGATGCGGAACCGGAGATGCCGCCGAAGAAGTAGGAAGCGACGATGTTGACCATTGCCAGGCCGCCGGTCATCCAGCCTACGCAGGCATCTGCCAGGTTCAACAGTTTCTCTGAGATACCGCCCGAGCCCATCAGGACGCCCATGGTGATGAAGAAGGGCACCGCCATCAGCGAGAAGGAGCTGATACCCTTGACCATCTGCTGGGTCAGAGTTGCCAGCGGAAGCTTCATGTAGGACAGGCAAAGCAGTGTGGAGATCGCCACCGAATACGCGATCGGGAAGCGAAGAAACACCATAGCAAGGAATGTGACAAGAAGGAGGACAATAGCGGTAGATTCGCTCATAATGTTGTTTCCTCCTTTCTACCAAAATATCTCTCAATATCAATGATAATTCTTTCAATCTCAAAGAAGATCATCGCGATACCCGCCAGCGGGATCGGGAAGTACTGCCAGAACTTGGACAGCCAGGGCATGGAAATGAAAGTACCCTTGGCGCCGAGGCCGGTTGCATAGGACCAGCCTGTTACCAGCATGACGATCGCCAGTGCCAGGACCGCCAGATCTGCGATCAGGTCCAGCGTGATGATCACTTTCTCGGGGAGATAGCGGTCAAACGCGGTCATTCTGATGTGTGCGTTTCTCTTGATGGCCAGCGCTGCAGAGAGCACTGCCATGTAGGACATCAGTGTCAGGATCAGCTCCTCGCCCCAGTTGGGAGCGGGAATCACTTTGATATAACGTGCAAGCACGATCCAGCTCGTGATCAGGATATCTGCCACCAGCAGGAGCTTGCAGATGAGCATGAAAACCTTGTATACAAATTGGTATACCGGCTCAATTTTTCTCAAACTGTCAAAAATTGCAGGCATTTAAATCCCCCTTCCAAAAAAAGTGCTCCGGCTGTCCGGAGCACTTTTCAGATCAGCCTATTGTGTCTTTCCCCTTGTCAGCAATAATTACTTTGCAAGGTCAAGAAGCTGCTGGTAAACCTCTGCCAGGTCGCCTGTTGCATACTCATCAGCGATGGGTTTGCAAGCTGCCTGCCATTCAGTCTTGTCAGTGATGTCGATGACATTGATGCCATCAGCCTTAAGCTGCTCGAGAACTTCGTTCTCCTTCTGCTCGGAAACTTCACGGCAGTAAGCGGAAGCAGTCTTACCGGCCTCAAGGATCCAGCCCTGCTGCTCTTCTGTCAGGTTGTTCCATGCATTGTCAGTGATGATTGTCATCATAGCGCCCAGTGTGTGGCCGTCCAGTGTGAGGTTGGGACCGACTTCCTGGAAGCTGTTTCCTGCGTAGTTAACGGTGGGCTGCTCAGCGCCGTCGATCGTGCCGTTCTGCATGGAGGAGTAGATCTCACTCATGGAAACGGGAGAAGGAGTTGCGCCAAGGCTCTGGACCATCTTGGTCATGATCGGGTCGTTGGAGACACGGATCTTCATGCCCTTCATGTCAGCAGGGGAAGCGATGGGCTTGTCAGCAACTGTGAAGAAGTGACGGAAGCCTTCCTCGCCGAAGTACAGGCCCTTAACGCCGAGACCCATCTCTTCGGGCTCATCCAGGAACTGCTGGCCGAGATCGCTGTTTGCGAAGTTCCAGTAGTGGTTTCTGTCTGCGAAGGTGTAAGGCAGGGAAAGAAGAACGGACTTCTTTGTGCCATAGGATGTAAGTGCGAATGCGGAGATACGGCAGATATCAACGGTACCTGTGCCGCCGAGCATACCGTCAAGGATGTCCGCCTCAACACCGAGGACGCCGCCGCCCTGCAGGTCGATCTTGATCTGGCCGCCGGAGAGCTTTTCAACTTCTTCCTTGAACTTGAGGTCCATAGCGCCACAGACGGTGTTCTCCAGAGGGTTAACCTCTGCCATGGTCAGTGTGATGACATCGCCGGATGCTGCAGGAGCTGCCTCGCCCTCTGCTGCGGGCTCAGCCTCTGCCTCTGCTGCGGGCTCAGCTGCCGGCTCACTGCTGGATGCAGAGCTTCCGCCGGAAAGGCCGCAGCCTGCTACCAGGGATGCTGTCATTACTGCGCAAAGCACAGCACTGATGAGTTTTTTCTTCATAATGAATTCCTCCCTTGTGTGTTTTTCCCAATGCGTTCGCATTCGGAAGTGAAACGTGTAACATTTTATAGTGAAACTATAACGATTTCAGCGTCGAAAGCCGCCTCTGATTGTGCAACTTCTCCGCCATTTATAAATAAATTATAAAAAATTCAGAAATAAATAAAAATGGGAATATTTTTTGATATAGTAGTAAAATTTTGTTCTTTCATAACCAATAACTATATATTGTGATAAACTGTCAAAAAATATCCCAGGAGGTTATCTGCCATGCCCAATACTTTTAACGTTCTTGTGTGCCTGCTCGCTCTTCTCATCGGGATCCTGATCGGTGAGAGATACCGCAAATGGAAAAAGGCGCGGGAAGAAGACAATAAGGAAAATAAGAAAGAAAACAATAAGAAAGAAAGCAATAAGGAAGAAAAGAAGGATACCGAAACCGGACCTTCAGACAGTTAAAAGGTCGAAAGCGCGTCCATCAGATTCACGCGGAAAGTTCCGGTTCCTCTTCCCGCCTCCCGAGTCCACGCTTCCGCCTTTTCTCCGCAGGCCGCCATCAGCGCGCAGCAGGCCGCCGCGCTCTCTGCGGACGGATCCACCGCCAGAAAGGCACCCAGAAGCGCACTCAGCATGCAGCCGGATCCCGTGATCCCGGCCATCATGGGCGAGCCGCCCTCTACTGCCAGGAGCGTCTCCCCGTCACTGATATAATCCGTCACGCCGGAAGCAATGACGATGGCTCCCGTCTGCCCGGCCAGGGCCGCGGCATATTTGCCCGCCGTCTCCTCCGACGCGCGCTCGGGCAGGTCGTCCACTCCGCGTCCTGTGTCGCAGTGCCGGGCGAGCGCCCGGATCTCGGCCGCGTTTCCCCGGATGCAGGTGATGCGGCCGCTCTCCAGGATCTCCATTGCCTTCCGGCGCCGGAACTGTGATCCCGCACAGCCCACCGGGTCCAGTACAGAAGGGTGACCTGTCGAGGCCGCGAGCGATGCCGCCCGTTTCATGGCCTCCAGGGACTCGGTCGCGCCGAGATTGCATACCAGCGCGTCGCAGAAGGAGGCAAAATCCTCCATCTCCTCCGGGTGGTGCGCCATCGTGGGGGAGGCTCCGATCGCCAGGAGCGCATTGGCACAGTCATT
>DLYC01000185.1:7009-8403 GCA_003447895.1 Lachnospiraceae bacterium
TCTTGGTAAAAATACTCAGTTCTCATACCAGTTCTCTCGCCGCCACAAGGAGCTTTCCGGTCTCCTTCTCTATGTCCTTAGCCGCAAATATGCCGCTCACGACAGCAAAGCCGCTCATCTTCCTGCCCCTGAGCGCCATAATGTTGCCACTTGTTATGCCGCCGATCGCCACGACCGGGATCGAGACGCTCTCGCAGATCTCCTGGAACCGATCCAGGGAAAGCGGGATCGCGTCCGGCTTGGTGGACGTCCCGAAGACGGCGCCGCTTCCCAGATAGTCCGCGCCGGCCCTCTCCGCGTCCAGCGCCTGCTGCACGGTCTTGGCTGTCACACCGATGATCTTTTCGGCGCCCAGATACGCGCGCACCTCTGCGGCGGCCCGGTCGCTCTGCCCCACGTGGACCCCGTCCGCGTTCAATCTTTTGGCCAGTTCCACATTGTCATTGATGAGAAAGGGCACGTCAAAAGAGCGGCACAGGTCCTGTATGACCCGCGCCTCTCTCTCAAATGCCTCTTCCTCCAGATTTTTCTCCCGAAGCTGCAGCATCGTAATGCCGCCGCGAAGGGCTGCCTCCACCTGCTGCGCCAGTGTCTGCCCCCGGAGCCAGCTCCGGTCCGTCACCGCGTACAGCAGACAGTCTTTTCTGTGTAAACGCATTGTCTTATCCTATTATCCTATCTTCTGAATCTGTCCTTTACTCCGCAAGCTGCGTCTTGAGCGCCGCCAGCGCTCCGGTCCCTTTCATGATCCCGGTGATCATCGCTGCGATCACGGTTCCGCCCGCCGTGCTGATCAAAAACGGCACTACGAATGTAAAAAGTGCGGCGGATGCATTTCCCATCACCAGCCTGGCGATCGGGAACGCGGCAATTCCTCCGATCACGGCCGTCCCGAACACTTCGCCGATATAGGCCGCCGGCAGTGTCTGGAACTTTCTGTATAAGAGTCCCGATACAAGCGCGCCGCACATGCTGCCCGGAAAGGCAAGGAGCGTGCCCAGTCCCAGAAGGTTTCGGATTACGCTGGCAATAAAAGCAGCCGCCAGTCCGTACCAGGGCCCCAGAAAGACCGCGCACAGCACATTGACCATATGCTGCACCGGCGCGCATTTGGAGCCGAAAACCGGGAAGGATATGGTCGAGCCGACGACCGCTATGGCCGCCATCATCGCTGTGAGTGCTATTTTTTTCGTATTGCTGTTTTTCATTTTTCTTCTCCTACTGTGATGTGATTTGGGTTCCGACACTTTACGCCGGTTTCTTATTTCCTCTCACAGCAGACGCGGCAAGGCAGAGCAGGATGGTCAGCACCATATCCGGCAGTGTATTTCCGACAGGCGTGTCCACACGCATCAGGAACCGGTAGGCTGCGAAGCCGATGACCCAGATCACCA
>DLYC01000017.1:0-3912 GCA_003447895.1 Lachnospiraceae bacterium
CTCAAGGTGGACCACAGCGATTACCTCTCGCTCCTTAGAAAGCTCCGCGCGCTCCCCGGTGTCAAAAAAGTGTTTGTCCGCTCGGGCTTCCGCTTCGACTATCTTTTGGCGGACAAGGACCGGACCTTCCTGAGAGAGCTCTGCCAGTACCACGTAAGCGGGCAGCTGCGCGTGGCGCCCGAGCACATCTCCGACAATGTGCTCTCCAAAATGGGAAAGCCGGATGTAAGCACCTACAACGCTTTCTGCCGCGAGTTTGAGAAGATGAACGAAAAGCTCCACAAGGACCAGTACATCGTGCCCTACCTGATGTCCTCCCACCCGGGCAGCACCATGAAGGACGCGATCGCGCTGGCGGAGTATGTCCGCGACCTCGGCTACATGCCCGAGCAGGTCCAGGACTTCTACCCGACGCCGGGCACCGTCTCGACCTGCATGTACTACACGGGCCTCGACCCGACGACGCTGCGGGGCGATGACCCGTCCACCATGAAGGAGGTCTATGTGCCGCGCGACCCCCACGAAAAGGCCATGCAGCGCGCACTCATCCAGTACCGCGATCCTAAGAACTATGCCCTGGTCAAGGAGGCGCTCCTCCGCGAGGGGCGGGCCGACCTCATCGGCTACGGCGGGAAGTTCCTGATCCCGCCCCGGGAGCCGAAGCCTTCCGGCGGCAGGGGTGGTGGCAAGGCCGCGGCCAAGACCGGCGGCGGTTCGGTAAAAGCCGGTGGCGGCACCTCCCGGGGGACCCGCGTGAGTCAATCTTCCGGCGGCAGAAGGAGTGCAGGATCCGGAAATACTATGAAAGAAAAAGCCGGCAGAGCCGGCAGGAAAGGGCATCGATGATGAACACTCTTCTGGAAGGAGCTTACGATATGCACGTCCACGCGGGCCCCGATGTGATTCCCCGCAGGATGGACGACCTGGAACTGGCCGACGCCTACAGCGCTGCCGGCATGAAGGGATTTGTGATCAAGTCCCACTACTGGGACACGGCCGGCCGGGCCTATCTGGTCCGAAAGCTCCGTCCCGGGATCGACGCGGTCGGAGCGCTCGTCCTCAACCATTCGGTGGGCGGTCTCAATCCCTCCGCCGTGGAAATGGCGGCCCGCTACGGCGTCCGCATGATCTTCATGCCGACAATGGACGCCTGGAACATGCTCCCGCCGGAGGAAAAGCGAAGGAGCCTTGCAGACGGCTCGGCGGACAGCCTCCCCGACTCTCTCCGCAGTCCTGTCGCAGCCGCGTCAGACGGCAAAGGAAGCGGCGCCGGCTCTCGTCCCTCTCCCGCCCCCATCCGCCTTCTCAGGGACCGGTGCCTTGTGCCGGAAGCGGATGCGATCCTGGACCTCATAAAGCAGCACGATCTGGTCCTGTGCTCCGGCCACATCTCTCCCGATGAGACGCTGGCGCTCTTTAAGAGGGCACAAGAAAAAGGCCTCCGGAAGCTCATTGCCACTCATGTGGAGTGGCCGCCTACCGGGGCCTCTGTCGAGATGCAGAAAAAATATGTGGCCTGCGGTGCCCTTTTGGAGCACTGCCTTATCAATGTCATGAGCGGCACCCTGTCCGTCGGGGACCTTACGCAGCAGATCCATGAGATCGGCGCGGAGCATATGATCCTCTCCACGGACCTTGGTCAGGCCGCCAATCCGAGCCCTGTCAGGGCGCTCGAACAGTACACGGCCATGCTCCTTGACGCAGGGGTGTCCGAAGAGGAGCTTCGGACCATGCTCGTCACCAATCCGGGGAAGCTCCTTTCCCGCTGAAAAAGGACCCGCTCGCGCGCCTTGGCGCCGCACGCGGGTTTTCAATTTTTAGCGCTGCGCGAGTTTCCAGGCATTTTATGCCCAGCCCCGCCCGCGCAGTTTTTTGAACCGGACTTCCAGCTCTCCCGTGCTGTCATCAATGTCGATCACGGCATACGTCTTCTCAAGCCCCGCCTGCCGAGGTTTTGCCACGCTCCCCGGATTGAGCAGCAGGATATCATTCTGCTCGTCCAGGGCCGGCCTGTGCGTGTGCCCGTAGATGGCGATGTCGCACCCGTTCTCTTCCGCCGCCTCCCTCAGATTTGCCAAAGTATAGCTCACGCCATAGTAATGGCCATGCGTCAGAAAGACCTTATGCCCGGCCAGCTCAAAGATTTCTTCACGTCCATGCATGCTGATCCAGTCCATATTGCCCGCGACTGCATGTATACTGTACTCTCTTTTATCACCCAGGATCTGTTCCAGGTCGCCTTCTACGTCTCCCGCATGGATCAGCACATCAATGGGCGCCTCCTGTCCGATCGCTTTGCGCAGAAGGTCATGCTTTCCGTGGGAATCACTTATTACCAGTACTTTCATAATGCTCGTTCCTTTCGTCATATGCCGCGGCCCAAGGGGGCCGGTCTGTCTTCCTTCTGTCTGTCAGAGCAGGGTTTATCGCCCGAGCCTTTCAGGCCCTTCCCAAAAGTTCATCCAGCGTGCTTCCGTAAGGCGGCAGGAATTCTTCCAGGAAAACCTTCACTTCGGGAAGCTCTCCGGCCATCTCCTCCACGGCCCGCTGTGTGGAGAGCTGCGCGGATCGGAACTCACCGTTTCCCGCGCCCGTCTCCTCCATGCACTTGATGAGGGCCGAGAGCTTGTCGGCCGCCTTGACCAGCTTTCTCATATACCGGTCTTCCTCCGCTCCGGCGCCCTCAAAGATCTCCATGTAAGCGCCGCGCAGGTCCTCGGGAAGCTGTGAGACCAGTCTCCGCTCCGCCATATGCTCCACTTCCTTGTAGGCATCGCGAATGTCGCGGTTGTAATACTTGACCGGGGTCGGCATATCGCCGGTGATGATCTCCGACGCGTCGTGGTAGAGCCCCACAAGCGCCGCCCTGTCCGCATTGAGCTTTCTCCCGAAGCGGACATTTCCGATCACACACAGCGCGTGGGCGATCATCGCTACGTCCAGCGTGTGCTCACTCAAGGTCTCCGTGCGGGCATTTCTCATCAGCGCCCACCGCTCTATATACTTCATTCTCGATAATGTGGCAAAAAAGTTATAGGTCATGAGTTGTCTCCGATTTCTTGTGAATTTGTAATGATCCGGCACCCCGGATAGTGTGACTAATAGTATAACACCCTGACCCGCTTCAGTGCTATCATAAGTAGTGAACAGAAATGGCTTTTACCGTCCGCCGTTTGCGGACTTTCGCGGACCGGATTACGGATCACTTACGGACCGGATTACAGATCGCTTACGGATCGGAAAGCCATAGTAAAAATCAGGAGAGAACAACATGATCAACAACCAGGAACTCATTGAACGGCTTTTCCGCTATCTGAAGATCGACACCCAGTCTGCCGAAGAAAGCCTGTCCCAGCCCACTACCGCCAAACAGCACGACCTGGCCCGGCTCCTCTATCAGGAGCTCTGCGATATGGGCGTTGATGCCATCTATGATACTGAACACTGCTACGTCTACGCCAAACTTCCCGGCGAAGAGCCCGCCATCGGCTTTGTCGCGCACATGGACACTTCCCCGGCCTGCTCCGGCAAAGACGTCCGCCCCCGCATTATAGAGAATTACCTGGGCGAAAACATTGTCCTAAACAACCAAAATCCTTCCGCCCCCGTCGTCATGCGCCCCTACGATTTCCCGGATCTTCCCCTCCACATCGGAGAGGACCTGATCGTCACGGACGGCACAACCCTCCTTGGCTCCGACGACAAATCCGGCATTGCCGAGATCATGAACCTGTTTTCCTACTATACCACTCACCCGGAGCTCTCACACCGCACGATCTGTGCCGCCTTCACCCCCGATGAGGAGGTCGGCAGAGGGACTGAGAATTTTGACACAGAAGTCTTTGGCGCGAAGGAAGCTTACACCGTCGACGGCGGAGGCCTCGGCGAACTCGAGTACGAATGCTTCAACGC
>DLYC01000017.1:3969-5062 GCA_003447895.1 Lachnospiraceae bacterium
GCCTCTGCCAAAATCGAGATCACCGGCCGGAGCGTCCACCCCGGCAGCGCCAAAGACACCATGATCAGCGCTGTCCTCGCAGGCATGGAATTCAACGCGCTGCTCCCCGTATCCGACCGCCCCGAACACGCGGAAGGCTATGAAGGCTTTTACCACCTTACTTCCATGGCGGGCGACGTGGACCAAGCCGTCCTCAAATACATCATCCGGGACCACGACAGCGCCAGATTTGCCGCGCGCAAGGAATTCATGCTGCGCGCCGCCTCCTTCATCAACGAGAAGTACCGGAGCCTTGCCGGCGGCGAGATCCTTAAGATCACCATTACCGACCAATACTACAACATGGCAGACATCCTCAAAGATCACATGGAGCTGATCAGCCGCGCCAAGGCTGCCATGCGTCAGCTCGGCATCGAGCCCAAAGTCCTCCCAATCCGCGGCGGCACAGACGGCGCAAGCCTCACTTACCGCGGAATTCCCTGCCCCAACCTCTGCACAGGCGGCTACAACTTCCACGGCCGCTACGAATACGCCTCCGTCCAGGAGATCGAAAAGACTGCCGAGCTTCTGATCCTGCTGGCGGCGGGGTGACGTGCTTTGGCCTGCGGCGGCGGGGCGCGAACGCCTTCGGTGGTGCGAACGCCTTCGGCTTCGGTGGCGGCGGGTTCTTGTCGCGCCCCTTCCGATTTGAAAAAAGACTGATCGGAAGGAGCTCTCTCACAAACCAATAAGGAGGTACCAAAATGACTGCTTTTCGTTTCTATATTGGCACTCATGCATCTTCTGCACAGCCCTCTCTCCACAAATGCGAGGTGGACTTTGACAAGAAGACTTTCACGCCCCTCTACAGCCTGCAGGGCATCTCCGATCCCACGTACCTTGCCGGGCCAAAAGACAGCATCCTGTATGCCCTTGGCAAATCAGAAGGCGGCGGCGCAGTCTACGCGCTGAAAGAAGAGTCCCGGCCCCCGGCAGGATCCCCGGGCAAAGAAGCGCCCCGGGACTCCGCCGGTGAAAAAGAGCCCGCCCCCTTCCACGTCCTGAACTCCCTTCCCAGTGGAGGACAGGGCCCCTGCCACATCAGTGTCGATCC
>DLYC01000006.1 GCA_003447895.1 Lachnospiraceae bacterium
GATCTCGAAGGTGGGAACGTACTTCCCGCGAAGCTCCGCCTCCTTGTCCTTGTCATCATCGAGGATCTCTGTGATCACATAGGTGATCTTGTTTCCGAATACATCCATTACCGGGACTTCGATCGGGTCAAGGTCTTCGCCCCAGTTATTGCCTGCATTCAGTTCAACGATCGTCTCATAGTCCAAATATTCCGTGCCTTCAGCCTTGATCCTGATCTTGATCGCCGTCGGCCTGTCTCCGTACCGGTTTCCTTCATCCTGCCAGTCTTTGACAGGTTTCAGTTTCCCCTTGACCGCCGTATTGGTGATCGTGGAAGTATCAAACTCCTCGTCTTCAGAAGGCTCTTCTTCGTCTTCTTCGGATTCGTCGCTGCCGTCTTCCTGTGCGGAGTGGATCTGGGTCACTTTGTAACCGCCGATTGCACTGTCGCCGATCGTCATATCATGTGTCGCGCCGTCCTTGTCTTTGACGGTCATCATGATCTCCACCGCGCGATAGCTGTAAGCATTGCCATTCGGGTCGTTCTTAGGAAGTCCCGTCACGCTCTTGGCTTCTGTTTCACTTCGATTAATAACGATCGTCACATCCGTCGCCGTGCCTTTGACTTTCTTCACCACATTTTCCCAGCTGTTCTCATCCGAAGGATCGACTGATCCCTGGACCTGGAATGTCACAGACACTATACGCTCATCCGCGTCAAGACTCGGGAGCTCGCCGGCCCAGATCTTTTGGACCTTGATTCCCCTGGTCTGCGGTGTATTTGTGATCGTCAGCGACTGTTTGCCGCTCGACGTCTCTTTGTCCCGCACGATCACTGCATTATAGCCCTTGAGTTCTTTCCCGCCGGGCAGTGTTTCCTTCACATAGTAGACGATCTCGGTCTCGGTCTCATTGCCTTCGGAATCCTTTTCCACCTTATACCTGGGCAGATCCGTCCACTTTGACTTCCAGCTGTTATTCTTGTCTAATGTCTTCTTCTCAACAGTGTTTCCGTCTGCATCTTTTGCCTCTGCAGTGCACTCTTCATCCGTGTAGAGCATGACTTCGATCGAAAGCGGTCTGGAAGAGTAAGCATCCTCTTCATCGTTCCAGATCTTTTCGACTTCCACTTCAATGTTCTCGGGATCGCGGACTGTGACTGCGTCCACATAACCTGTATCCTCAGGTACAGCAGCCTTAAATCCGGGCACCTTCAGAAGCCACTTGCCCTCCTCGAGTTTCTGGATGTTGGCGCCTTCCGCCAGTGCTCCTTCAATACCGAAACCATGGACGGCCCCCGTCTCAACGATCACGTACTCCATAAAGAACTGGAGTCCGGCTTTCTCTGCTTTACCATTTGCGCCGGTGGTCAGTACTGCCGCTTTATTGCTGTCAGAGAGTTCCTGATCCTTTCCGGTGTCATGCACAAAAGGTCCGTAGATCGTAAACTCCGCGCCTTCTACAGGCTTTCCGTCGACCCGGCTGACCTTGGTCAGTTCCAGCTTGCGCTTAAGGTTGTATCCGATATCCTTTGTCATATCGAACACATCCCTGGTCTGATGCAGGAAGAACTGCTCCGTCCTGACAGAAGCTGCAGAACCTTCGAAGTTGTCATCCTTCTGATCATTCTCCGGAATATTTCCGGGCACATAGGAACCTCTGGGATCCACATTGTTCCCCGTCTTCGTGAAGGTACTGCCCTTATAGGCGATATCCACAAAATACGTATATGGATTCTTGCCGATCAGTTTCCCTGCAGTGCCGTCATTCCAATTTGCATAATCCGTGCTGTTATTTCTGAGTTTCGCCGCTGTGAGCTCATTAAACTCAAAGTGCGCGATGCCATAGTTTGGACCGCTGCCTGTCTCCGTGAACGAACCGTCCCTTGTCTCGGAGACGCTGAAATTCTTCTGATCCGAGATTTCGAGTTTCACTCCCAGATCATCGATCAGCTGCTTAACGATATCAAAACCGAGATACCAGCTCTGGTCGCCGTCGTCCTGCCAGCCGTTGTCGTCCGCGTCGATCCAGACGTCGCCGCCAACTTTGACCTTAGGAGGCGCGATCGTCACTTCCACCTGATTGCTGCCCAGAGGCTCATTGGACCTTGCTTTGTCCGCTGTACTGGGCGGTGAAAAGGTGCTGAAGCCGAAGTTGAAGTCATTGGCCGCGTTGGTAAATACGATCTCGTTTAGTTCTTCCGCCTCCCGGTAATCAGTGAGCGCCGTATACTCGATCCGGATGCTCTTGTTCCCTTCGAGGACGACAGTTCTGCTGTCCTTGTACGTGTCCACAACATATGTGGGATCGTAATTGAACGCCAGGATAAAGGCTGTCGCTTTTTCAGGCTGGTCCGAACTCCATCCGTCAGGGCACTCGGTCTTGGCCTTTGTGATCAGCGTCTCAATATCGCCTGCCGTAAGTTGTGAAGCGTCTCCGCTGTAGTAATAGACCGAATAATCCGTGCACGTCTGACCGTTCACCGTCACCGAACCCATTGTTTCAAAATAGAGCGGCCAATTGGAGCCTCTTCCGGTGTTATTGATTCTTTGGTCACCCACGACGGGCAAAATATCCATTACTACCAGATTGGTGCGCTTGCTGGGCGACAGGTTGTTGATATCCAGCTGATAGTGCATCCTTCTCTGGTTATCATCTTCCTCATCATTGACAATGACAGATACCTTATCTGTGCGGTATACGCCTCCGTCTGCCGGTCCGTACTCCGCCTTGACGCAGACCAGCTGGTTGTCGGAGACCCAGTTGTTCTCATGCCAGTCTGCCAGGTAGCCGTATTTACCCTGCTCGCCGAGAGCATCCTTCAGCGCCTGCGCGCGGCTGTTGCTGCAATCCAGCGCTGTTGCGAT
>DLYC01000285.1 GCA_003447895.1 Lachnospiraceae bacterium
GACAGCGTCTCCATCGGAATCGTTGCGACCTGCAGCGACATCGGCCGTGTCGATGTCTCCATTCCGGATATGCTCGAGCGCTTCAAAAACCACCCTTCCATCGAGCCTTTGATCAAGGGCGGTGTTCCGCTTGAGTACTCCGCGCACCTGGTGCCGGAGGGCGGCTTTGACATGATCCCGAAGCTCTATGCGGACGGCGTTCTTGTCACCGGCGACGCGGCGGCCTTCGTGATCAACCTGGGCTACACGGTCCGCGGCATGGACTTCGCAGTGGAGTCCGGACGGCTGGCAGCAGAGGCTGTGATCCGCGCCAAAGCGGCGGAAGATTTCAGTGCGGCTTCCCTTTCCTACTATGAGAAGCTTGTGAAGAACAGCTTCATCTATACGGATATGAAGCAGTACCGCAACTTCCCCAAGCTCCTGGAGCGCCACGAAATCTTCAACGATGTGCCGGAGATCGCAGACGTGCTCTTCGACAGGCTGTTCAGGGTGGACGGCAAAAAGCCCGTCTCTCTGCCGATGTTCGCAATCGACGAGATTGCAAAGCGCACAAGTGCGTCCAAGCTTCTTGATCTGGTCATGGTTGCACTGGATGCATTATAAGAGACCGGAAGGAGGTATCAGATAATGGCTAAAAAAGTTCCTGTAGATGATAAATTGGGATATAACAAATTCAATACCGACGAGAGTTATGCCCACATTGAGATCAACAGTGATTTTAAAGACGAGGCGGAGATCCGCAAAGTCGTTCTCGCCTGCCCCGCCGAGCTCTACAAATATGAGAACGGCGAGCTCACTTTCAATCACGAGGGATGCCTCGAGTGCGGCACATGCCGCGTCGTTTCCGGCGGCAAGGTCGTAAAGAGCTGGAATCACCCTTACGGGGAGATGGGCGTGACCTATATGCAGGGCTGAGGAAGGCCTGCCGGGCGCATGGTGGTGCGTCTGTAGGGGTGCACGGCAGTGTGCCTGTGGCGTGCGCGGTGATGCGCCTGTAGGGGTGCGGCGCAGTGCGCTGCGTGAGCACTCAGTTTGGTTAGATTTGTAGTTAGACGGGTCCTCCCGGGGTCTCTGCGATCCCGGGGCGGCCTGGAACGCCGGGACGGACGATATTTTGGCTAAGATGCCGGGGTGGGGTCCGCCCGGAATTTTAATCGGAACGTGACTGTGTGACAGAGGGTGAGATGGGCAGGATCATTATTTTTACGGGGAAAGGCGGCGTCGGAAAGACGAGTATCATATCCGCGCATGCCCTTCGCGCTGCGAAGAGCGGGCTGAAGACGCTCCTTGTGAGTGCCGATATGGCGCACAACCTGGGGGACGTGTTTGAGACCGGGACCTCCGGCGAGCGCGTGGCCGTGGCGGAGAATCTGACGCTCCTCGAGCTCGATCCGGGGAAGATCATGCGCGAGAGCTACCCGGACCTGAACCGCTCTCTTCTGGAGATGCTGGGCGGCAGGATGAGCCGGGCGGCCTCGGAAGTGGACAGCGGGTTCATGATTCCGGGCTTTGAGGATCTGTTCATGCTGCTGAAGATCCGCGACCTGTATGAGAGCGGCGAATTCGATCTCCTTCTCGTGGACTGCGCGCCTTCCGGGGAAACGCTCTCTCTCTTAAAGCTTCCGGAACTTCTGGAATGGTATATGGAGAAGTTCTTCCCGGTCGGGAAGTTTATGACGCGCGTTCTGGCGCCGGTGTCGGGCGCGATCTACAAAGTAAAGCTTCCGGACAGCGCGGCGATGGACCAGGTCTCTGTGATGCACAGAAACCTCGTCGACCTGCAGGCGCTTCTGAGGGATCCCAAGGTGACTTCGGTCAGGCTGATCACGCTTCCCGAGAAGATGGTGGTCGAGGAGACCAAAAGGACCTATATGTACCTCAATCTGTACGGATACAGGGTGGAGCGGGTCTTCATAAACCGCGTGCTGCCGCCTCAGGCGGACAATCCGTTTATGGAGAAGTGGCGTGCCATCCAGGCCCGGTACATTCAGGAGGTGCGGAGTGTGTTCGCGAGGATCCCTGTCACGGAGATTCCCTGGTATCCGGAGGAGATCAGGGGGATCGAGGCCGTGGAGAGGCTCAGCCGGGATCTTCCGGATAACGCGGAGCTGTTCGCGCCTTTGCCGGAGGAGGCTCCTGTTTCGGAGACCTACGAGGCCGTGCCGGGAGGGTATCGCCTTCGGCTGTATCTGCCGGGGGCGCAGGACGTGTCGGTCAGCGTTTACGGGCAGGACCTGGACGTCCGCACAGCGAAAATGGTCCGGAAGGTGCCGCTCCCCACGGTGCTGTCCCGGGCGCAGGTCGTAAAGACGGAGCTTTCCGACGACTTCCTGGTCGTGGAGTGGAAGACTTTATAAAAATTTTATGGTGCCTGGCACCATAAACTTGTCGCCATGTGGAGGACTGAATGAGAATTCTGATGTACACCGGAAAGGGCGGTGTCGGAAAGACGGGAATTGCCGCCGCGACGGCCGTAAGATGTGCCGAGCTGGGCTATCGGACGATCGTCATGAGCACCGACCAGGCGCACAGCCTGGGCGACGTCTTCGAGGTGCCGCTCGGCTCTGAGCCTGTACGGGTCGCGGACCGGCTGGACGCCCTGGAGGTCGACCCGGCCGCGGAGAGCGACCGCGCATGGGGCGCGCTCAAGGAATATCTTCGCCAGATCATGGAGGAGAAATCCGGCGCCGGCCTCGCCGCCGAGGAGGCGCTCGTCTTCCCGGGGCTTGAGGAGCTCTCTTCTCTTCTGCGCATCCTGGACCTCGACGAGAAAAACAGTTACGACGTCCTGGTGGTCGACTGCTCGCCGACGGGCGAAACGCTGTCCCTTCTTCGCTATCCGGAGCAGCTCCGGGTGCTGACGGACAAAGTCCTCCCGCTGGTGCGAAGCGTCACGAGCGCGTTTGGCGGCCTGATCAGCCGGGCCACGACGGTTCCCAAGCCCAGGGACAAGGTCTTTGCCGAGCTGGACGCCGTTGTCAAAAGATTGCACGCCCTGCAGAAGATCCTCTGTAACCGGAAGAGGACGAGCCTTCGCATTGTCACAACGCCCGAGAGCATTGTCGTGAGCGAGGCAGAGCGATGCTATGCATGGCTGTGCGCCTATGATTTCGGCGTGGACGCGGTCTATGTGAACCGGATCTATCCGCAGGAAGCGATGGAGGGTTATTTTGCCGGATGGGCGGCCGCGCAGGAAAAGAGCCTTCAAAGGATCCGGGAGTCCTTCTCCGACAAGCAGCTGTTTTATCTTCCGCTTCAGGAAAAGGAGCTCCGCGGGCTGACGGTCCTTTCGTCCGTGGCACAACAGCTGTACGGACCGGGCAGAGAAGACCCGACTACTGTTTTTAGTACGGAAGAGAGCTATGTAACTGAGAGAAACACGGAGGACGGCACCTGGATCATGAAAGTGCATCTTCCGCACATGAAAGCCGCGGATCTTTCCGTGACCAAGGACGGCAGTGACCTGATCCTCGGTGTCCGGAATGAGCAGCGCAGGTTCCGGCTGACTGAACAGTGCAGCCGCAGAGAACTCAAAGCATGGTCGTATGAGAACGACATGCTTCAAATTCTGTTTGAATAGATATCGTCCGTTCCGGAATATGCCCTGTGCGGTGCTTTTCTGCGGTGTGGGTCTTTCAAATGATTCGGATGTGTCTGAAGTTGTAAGGAGGGATAGAACATGCTAATAATTAAATTTATACTCGGTTTGGTTCCGATCATTTGGCTGATCATAGCTCTGACCGGACTGAAAATGCCCGGCTACAAGGCATGCGGCATTGCGATCGTCTTCGCCGCGGCTGTGGCGCTTTTCTACAAGCATCTGCCGGTCGTCTCTGTCGGAACCGCTTTTCTGGAAGGTGTTTTGAGTGCGCTTTGGCCTATCATTCTGGTCATCCTGGCGGCCCTGTTCGTCTACGCGCTTACCCTGGAGACAGGGGCCATGGAAGAGATCAAGGCCATGCTCAGCAGCGTGTCAAAAGATAAGCGAGTTCTCGGTCTCATCATCGGCTGGGGCTTTGGCTGCTTCATGGAAGGTATGGCAGGTTTCGGTACCGCTGTGGCGATTCCCGCTTCCATCCTGGTCGCTCTGAATTTTGACCCGATCCCGACAGTACTGGCGCTTCTGATCGTAAACTCCACACCGACCGCATTCGGCAGTGTCGGCGTTCCGACCACCTCCCTGGCTTCTGCCACAGGACTTGCTGCCAACGTTCTGTCCATGAACACCGTTCGGATCGAGGTGCTTCTCATGGCTCTCTCTCCCTTCCTGTTCGTCATCGTGATCGGTGGCGGCTTTAAGGCGCTCAAAGGAATGATCCCGTTCACACTGATCGCGTCCGCTTCCTTTGTCATTCCGAACTTCATCATCGGCTCTTTCATCGGACCGGAGCTTCCCGATATCATCGGATCCATCGTCTCCATGATCCTGATGATCCTTGTGGCCCTCAAGATGAAGGACAAAGAGGTCCCGGCGGAATATCTCGTAGGCGGAAACGGAGAAGCACAAAAAGAACTGAACCTTGACGTAAACAGCGCGCTTCGCGCCTGGAGCCCCTTCATTCTGATCTTCGTGCTGCTCCTGTTTACCTCCAAGCTGTTCCCGTTCATCAACGGACCTCTGTCCAAGATTGCCTCCCAGATCAACATCTACGTGGGAGAAGGGGCAACTCCGACAGGCTTTACCTGGATCAACACACCCGGCGTGTGGATCATCCTCTCCGGTATCATCGGCGGCCTGATCCAGGGCGCTTCCATCGGAAAGATCCTCGGCGTACTGGTTAACACCGTAAAGAAAAACGTCAAGACGATCGTGACGATCTGCTCCGTACTTGCTACAGCCAAGATCATGGTCCACAGCGGAATGACAACTGATGTCGCGGACGTCCTTGTTGCCGTCACCGGCAGGTTCTATCCTTTGTTCTCGCCTATGGTCGGCGTTCTGGGCGCATTCGTCACAGGTTCCGGCACCAGCACCGGCGTTCTGTTCGGACCCCTGCAGTCGGCTTCCGCTACGCAGCTCGGCCTCTCTCCCGAGTGGCTGTGCTCGGCCAACTCCCTCGGCGCAGGCGTCGGCAAGATGATCTCCCCTTCGAACATCGCTCTGGCGACGGCTTCCGCAGGCCTTGCCGGCCGCGAGAACGAGATCCTGAGCGGCATCTTCAAATACTGCATCCTGTTTGCAGTCGTCGGCGGCATCATCTGCTTCG
>DLYC01000292.1 GCA_003447895.1 Lachnospiraceae bacterium
ACCTGCTCCTGCTCCCACTTCATGGACCCCGAGCTCTTTAAAAAGACGATCGGCGAGGCGGCAAAAGATGCCCACAAGAGGCTCCGCCAGGTGGAATTCCGCACGCAGGCGCCCGACCACCCGATCCTGTGGTCGTCCGATGAGTCCTATTACCTCAAGTTCTATATTTTCCAGCTCGTTGAAGAATAGAGTCAGGGGGACTGTCCCCCTGACTCACCTGCGCTCTCTTCCAGCGGCAGACTCTCCAGGACCGACAGGTCCTCGATCGGATTTCCCTCAAGATACAGTCTTCTGAGCGCGCGCATATCCTTCAGCGCGGAGATGTCGCGGATCCGGTTGCCGCGAAGATCGAGATAGGCCAGTGCTTTCAGGCCGGAAAGGGGCTCCACATCACCTGACAGGGCATTTTCGCTCACGTCGAGATAGGAGATCCTCACAAGGCCGAAAAGAGGCGACAGATCGGTAATCTCATTTTGGCCCGCGTCCAAGGATGTCAGCCTCTTCATAGCTGACACAGGGGCAAGGTCCGTGAGGCCGCAGTCCCGGACATCCAGCCATGTGATCCCGGTGAGGCCGGAGAGCGGCGCAAGGCTTCCGACCGGATTGTGCTGCAGGTCCAGCTCCTCCAAGCGGACCATGCCCGACAGCGCCCCGAGATCACTGATCCCGTTGGTCTCAAGATAGAGGCGCCTGAGCTGTGTGAGGCCGGAGAGCGGCGTCAGATCGGCAATGTGGTTATCGCTTAAGTAGAGCGCCGTCAGTCCGTCCATCTCACGGAGCCAGGTCCCGTCTGTAAGCCCCAGCCCGCACAGGTTGAGAGCGGTGAAACGCCGCCCCTCCAGCGCGGCCCTGACCTCTTCCTCCTTCAGAGGGTTGTAGCCGATGGCCAGTTCACTGAGGTCCTTCATATTTTCCAGGAAGGCGAGAGAGCGGATCTGATTGTTTCCGATCTCCAGTTTTTCCAGTTTGGTGAGCGCGCCGAGCGGCGCCGGATCGGCCGCCTCATTCTCCTCCAGGATCAGTTCCCTGAGCGCGGAGAGGCCGGAAAGAGGCGTGAGGTCCGAGATCCGGTTTGCGCCAAGATCCAGGTATTCCAGGTTTATCAGTTCTCCCAGCGCCGTGATGTCCTCTATGCCGCAGCCCCTCAGAGAGAGTTCCCGAAGGTCCCATACATCGCTGAGCAGGATCTCACCCTGTTCGATCCCGGTGATCCTTCTCATCTCCATTTCCAGCATCGGATCCTGCCAGTTCATGGCATGATCTTCCTGCAGGGTCTGCGCCGCAGGCCGCGCCTCATTTCCTGTCTTGGGCGGGAATACGCCCGAAGAGAGAACTGCACACGCGATCACGGCTGCAAAAAAGACCGCTGCCGCAAGAATCCACCGGCCGGCGCCTTTTCGCCCGTCCGCGCGTACCTTGCGCACTCCCTTTGGCCTCGCTCTGCCCGGCTCCTTCCGCCTGATTTCCCGCGCTTCCGCGAGCGCCCTTCTGAGCTGCTCTGTCGTCTCATACCGGTCCTCAGGATTTCTCTGCGTGCAGACCGATATGATCTCCCGGAAGCTCTCCCGCGGCACAGCCCTCTCAAATTCATCGTCCGTGATCCTGTCCAGAAGGGCAGGCGACTCTCCCGTACAGAGAAACCATAAGATGCGGCCCAGAGAATAAATGTCCGATCTCTCGTCCTGCGGCTTTCCCGCCATCACTTCCGGCGCGCAGTAGGCCGGAGTTGCCGCTCTCACCGCGGCGGTTCCTTCTCCGCGGACCCCCGGGTCGAGCAGATAGGGGCGCTTGTCTTCATCTGCCAAAATATTGGAAGGGGAAAGGTCCGCGATGACGGCGCCGTTCTCCACGCCGTACAAAAAGCCGAGGATCTCACAGATCCCGTCCGTGATCGCCAGCATGTCATCGGATGTCAGCTTCCCGGAGGCAACGCATTGGTCCAGGGGCGTCCCCTCGATATACTGCATGACAATGTAGTAAGTCCCGTTCTCCGAGAAGGAGTCGTAAATCTGAGGGATCCTCTCATGGCGGATTCCCGAGAGGATCTCGCTCTCGCGGCGGACCGTCTCCTCCGGGCAGATTCCCGGCTTGAACTCCTTGACGGCCAGTCTCCTCCTGCTCCTTTTCTGCGAGGCCTCATAGACGCGGCTCATTCCGCCTTCGCCCAGGAAGGCGCCGATGGTGTAGACGCCGCCGAGCAGAGTATCACCTTCCCGGACCCGCATCATTTCAAAGGTCGGCGACCGCATGGACTCCGGAAGCTTTCCCAGCTCGATCAGGGCGTCGGACATCGTCTGCATCGCCTTCATCGTCTCCTCATACCCGATCTTCATGTTCTGCAGGATGATGGTCTGGTTTCCGTGCGCAGTCTCATTTCGCAGGTATCGGGTATCGTAAAAGAGATCGTCGGTGAGGTCATAGCCGAGCATCCGGAGCACCGTTACGCGCCGGGCAAAAGTCCCCGGCATGCTGAAGGTCACTGTCTTTTCAAACGCGCCCGGGCCCGGGGTCCGCCTCTCTTCTTCTGTCAGGTCGAAAGTATAGACCGGCGTTTTCCCCTCGATCTCAATGGAGACGATCCTGTGCGTCTTTCGAAAGTCCTCGATCACGATCTCCATGACAATGTCCAGCATGTTGAACACTTCCGCGAGGCAGTCGCGGTTTCTCTGGTAGTCATTGTCACGGCTGACGCTCCCGTAGCGGTCCAGCCACTTCTTCTCTATATTTTCCTGATTGCGGTAATACCGCTTTGCCTCTTCCCTGTAGAAGGGCCCGCTTCTGTTCGTCTGCAATTGTCCGCCCTGCTTGATACTTTTTTGTTTATTCTATCCGTTTTCCGCCCCCGTGTTAAGCCCGGTTCGAGGCGAAAAGGACCGGGTCGGCAGCGACCTGCGCCCCCGGCTCCACACTGATCCTTCGTCCGTCCGACAAAAGGACCGTGAACGGGTCCTGTCCCTCATTCTGGAGGAGGACATCGGTCCTTGTCCCTCTGAGGCAGGCGGGCATATAGGTCTCCGCGCAGTCGCTGTTTTCCGGCCTGAAGGAGAGCTTCCTTCTGCTGACCGGATTTATGTACATCGAGATCTCCGCGACCGGCCTCATAATATCCTCCGCCTCGATCCTCCCCTCATTGCAGGATACGATCCGCTTGAGGTAGGGATAGTCGCACCCGCACCAGGAGAGAATGACCGCCTCCCGGTTTCCTGCTGACATAAGGGCCTCCCGGTAATCTCCCTGCCTGATGCCCTCAATCCTTCTGAGTTCCCGCTCCGCTTCGTCCAGCTCCTCCTGAACGCTCCTTTTCGTGTCGCATTCCACTTCTTTCAAAAGAGAGACAGAGCAGCTTCCCGGAATATACTCCCGGAGACTGCAGCTGTAGATGCTGTTGACCGTATAGAGGACGATCTTTTCCTCCTCCCTCCTCCATCTTCGGATGAGAGAGGTCCGGATCTCTATGCCGCCCTCCTTTCCGGTTTCCCCGCGAAGATGGCCCTCCGCCACGACACCCTTTTCCGCATAGTGGAGCCGCCAGTGTTCCAGCGAATAGCGGGCATCCTTTTTGCTGTCTGTTCCTGCCTTTTCCATAGATGTAATTCTCCTTTATCATTGCTCTTTGCTGCGCTATAATGGACTATATTTTATACTTATTTCGTACGTTTCCACTTGTCAGGGAGGAAGGCATGTTTTCCGGAAAACAGAGTAAAAATGACCGCCGGCTCAGAAGAGAGGCGCTGATCCGCTATATCAAAGATCACGGACCTGTAACAAGCGCCGAGCTCTGCAGTTCTCTCGGCATGAGCCGGTCCTCCTTATCCGACGACCTGAGGGCCGTCAATCTCAAGGGGGATGTCATTCTCTCTCCCTCCAAGGGGGTCTATCTTTTTAACAGCGCGTACGCCGACTCCTTCTCGCCCTATACCAAGATCGACCGCGAGTCCGTCCGCAAGTGGGCCATCCTCATGTCCCTTTGCCGGAATGACATGACGATCACGGAGATCCATACGTACATCGAGAGGGCCGGAATCCTTTGCTCGAAAAATTCCCTCTACCGCTCTGTCGGCGAGCTCCAGGAAGAGGGGCTCATCACAAGGCGCTCCGAGGGCAAGAAGAGATATTATCACTCGGACTGCCTCTGTGAGACGGACCCTTCTCAGATCCGGCGCTATCAAAAGTCCCAGAAACTCAGGAGCAGAAGCGTCCACATTGAAGATCACCGGACACTCAATGTCAAGATCAAGCACTGTATTACAAAGGAAGACGGTCCGTCCGACGACTTTCCCATGATCTCTGCCGGCAAGATGAGCCTTCTTACGCGGGACCGGATCGAAATGCTTCAATCTTTTGAACAGCATCCGTTCACCGAAAAGGTGCTGGAGATCACCTACCGCACCAATGCCGGCGGCACGGCCTCCTGCCTTTTCCGCACCGGCCTCATCGTATTTGCCGCCGAGACCTCCCGGATCTATCTGATCGGGAAAGACAGCGAACTTCGGTACTGCGTGATCCCTCTTGACCGGATCACGGAAATTGCCCGCACGCGCCGGAACAATCCCTGCTATGACGCCACGGAGTTTCACACGCTCTATCGGGAAATGTTTCAGATTTCCGTGGAGCCGCCTGTCGACGTGCGGGTCCGCTTTGAAGACTACCCCTTTATCCGTGACAAAATAGAGCGGCTCTGCAGGATCCGGAGTTCCGGCCGGATGGAACTGACAGACGGCGAGATCATCTATACGGACAGGATCCGGGGCGAGGCGGATTTTGCCCGATTCCTTCGCAGGTTCGGCCGTTCCGCCATTGTCGAAGAGCCCCGGTCCCTGCGGCAGCGGCTCATCGATACCAGCCGCAAAGTAATCTCTCTCTACGCCTCAGAAGAAAGCGCTCCCTGCGAAGAGACGCCGGGTAGAGATCCACAAGGCGATTTGGGAAAGGAGGCTTAAATGAACCAGAAAACCTCTGCATATGAGCGGATCACGGAACTTGTGTCCCTTCTCTCCGACTATGATTTCGAACCGACGGTCCGAAGGATCAGCCAGAAAACGGAGTGCTCTCTCTCGCAGACCAGGGAGGATCTGGCACAGCTCCACAAGCTCGGCATCAGCCTCTATCCCGCGGATGTGGCGGAGTCCCTGACAGGGACGGAGAGCCGCTATGACGACGTGATCCTGGAACTGGACTCGGACCTTCCGGTCCGAAGCTCTCTCCTTTTCCTGAACCCCATGGAGCGGTCGCTTCTTACCGACAACAAAAAGGGGCGGCTCCTGATCAAAGACGCCTCCCTGCCGGTCAGCGATTCCGTGCGCCGCCATATCGGCCACATCGAAGAAGCTATCCGTCAGCGCTGCTATATTCGTTTTATCTACCGCTCCCCTGTGATCGGACACAACGAATCGATCGAGATCGCGCCTCTTCGCCTCTTTCTCAATACGACGGACGGCCTCTACTACTGCATCAGTATCAATGAGGAGGAGAAGATGCTCACCTACCGTCTGGACCGCATTCTCTTCGATGTCCACATCGTAAAGAACGCGCACTATGAGGACCTGCACGAAAAGACGCTTGAGAAACTGGACTATGTGTGGGGAGCCGCCTTTGAGAACGACAGCCCCCCGGTGCACGTCAGGCTGGAAATTCACGCAGGAACCCCCAACATCCTCACAAAGATCCGCTCGGAAACCCGCTCCCGCAGGTTCGCGTCCATCCGCAAAGAAGGGGACTATTATATTTATGAAGACGACGTGATCGGCCTTCCCTCTTTCCGCTCCTGGGTTCTCTCCTACGGATCATCCGTCAAGGTTCTCGAGCCGTCTTCCCTGGCGGAGCAGATCCTTATCTCCTCCCGGACAAGGCTCCTCAATTACGAAGACGGAAACCGCTTTCACGATCCCGCTGCGCTCTGACCCGTGTCAGGGCGCAGCCTTTCTTTCAGCTCTTTCTCTTTCGGTTCGTTCTTTCCGGAAGCCTGCTCACGGTTCCGCGCTTTGCCCCTCTGCCGGGAAATTCTCCCCTGTATAGGGCTCCGCCACGGCCGGCAGGTCTGTCCCCTCCTGAGGCTCCGTCTCCGGCTCGTTCTCCGCTTCTTCTCCGGAGCCGCTCTCTTCCGTGAGGCCTTCCCCGGAGGTCTCCCTTAAGGATCCCTCCGCGGCTGTCTCGTAGGTGGTGCCATCCGGGGCCGCCTCCTGCTCTTCTTCCGCGGCCGTCTCATAAGTGGCGCCCTCCGAAGTCGACTCCTGTGCTGTGCTCTCGGAACCGGTCCATCCGTAAGCGGCGCCGGACCCTTCCGTGCCGGGCTCGGCTTCCGGCGCTGTCTCATAGTTTTCGGGCGCTGCCGTTGTGGCTGTCGATGCTTCGTCTGCCGCCTCCCCGATGAGTGCCCCGTCCTCGCCGAACACATAGACCTTGTCCCCGATCTTCTGCCTGCCGGTCAGCATCACGCCGTTCTCATCGAAGTAATACTTCTTTCCGTCGATCGTCTGCCATCCCGTCTGCATCACGCCGTTCTCATCGAAGTAGTACTTCTTTGCGCCGATCGTCTGCCATCCCGTCTTCATCACACCGTTTTGGTCAAAATAGTACTTTTTGTCGGAGATCGTGACAAACCGGTTCACGGCGGCGCTTCCTCCCGGGAACAGGTAGTAGGTTCTTCTTCCGAGCTTGAGCCAGCCGGTCCGCATGACATTGTCCGTGCCAAAATAGTACCGGTTACTCCCGATCTTCACCCAGCCCTTCGCGAGAACGCCCAGATTCTCCTTCGAGTAGCCCTCCATCTTGCTGTTCGCGCCGTAATAGCTCTTTCCGTTTACCTTGAAAAACCCGGTCATGAGCTTTCCGAGTGTCTCTTTACTGTAGGAGCTGCAGCGTGCGTTCATAAAGTAGTATTTTTTGCCGGCGATCGTCTTAAAGCCGGTCAGCATCCGGCCCCTCTTTGCTTTGGAATAGCTGCCGTATCTCGAGTCCATAAAGTAATACCTTCGGCCGCTCACGACTTTCCACCCGGTCGCCATGGAAGGCGAGAAGTAATACTTTCCTCCGTAAGCATTGATAAAGCCTGTCTTTCGGCGGCCGCTCCAGTCAAAGTAATAGGTCTCCCCGCCCTTTTCCGCAAAGGTATGAAACGCCTTCAGATTCCCCTTGACCAGATATTTGCTGCCGTCCTGATCCTTCCACGATCCCGTGAAGAGACTGCCGCTCTTTGCGGCTTTCAGCTGCCTGTTGTAATAGAGATCGGTGTTTACGATCTTCTGTGTCATATGGGCTGCGCACGCCTTGTTAAAGGTAAAGGTCGCGTATTTGGCGCTGCCGGTCTTTTTACTGATCAGCTTCTCATACATTTTCGAGGTATTGCGCTCTGCCGAGACGTTGATCTCCCCGTTCTTACAGACAAAGCGGAGCGTCCCGTTATATCTTGTGCTGAACGTGTTCGCGATCCTGCCCATTCTGGCCGCCCCGTCGCGGGTGTTCGGCTCGGAATACTTTTGGGGCGTCACATTATGGGTTGTAAACCAGGCATAGGTCGGACTGACCGCCTTTATAAATTTCATCTGGTTGGACCTGTCGTATCCGTGATGGCTCATTTTGTAGATGTCTGCCTTCAGGCTTACGCCCGACTTCAGGAGCCGGTTCTCCCCCTGTTCCTGAAGATCCCCTGTTGCCAGGAATTTGGACCCTCCCCCGGTAAACATGATCGCCGCTGACTGATTGTTGATGTACTGTACGGCATACCAGTTCTCAGAGTACGGACTTTCGTTTACATACAGAACTTTCCCGGACACGCCGCTGCCGATCCGTATGGTATCTCCTTTTTCAAGGTACACCACTTTCGTGCCCCTCTCCCTGGCGGCCCTCAGCGTATCCGTCGCAAAGGTTCTCTCATAGTCATAGTAGCTTCGGTCTTTGTTGACGTTGAGATAATTGGTCTTTGGCAGATAGACAGTCCCCACCCTGTATTTTCGAATGATCTCCGCCGTATTTCCGGCGTGATCATCGTGCCAGTGTGTGACCAGCGTATTGAACTTCTTGTTCTTATAGCCGTTTCTGTCCAGCCATTCGAATACGCTGCGGTTGTGCTTGTCCCCGGAATCCACCAGAAGAGGCGTTCCGTCCGCCGCGCTGATCATGGTCGCTTCGCCTGTATTTTCTTCTTCCAGGTCAATGGCTACGATCGTCATTTTCCCCGAGGCGGCCTCACAGACCGCCCCGGGAACCGCAGCGAGCCCGATCAGGAACGCCGCGCACAGGGCTATAAAAGGAATCTGATGTCTGATAATCCTGAATGCTTTCACTGTTCCCTCTCATTCCGGAGCGTCAGCGACGAAACGCGAGGCGAATATCAGATTCGCCGATGCGATCATCGAGGTTTGTGACGCTCCGGCACAAACCTCGTGAGTGAAAAATCAGCTCATCAGAGTGATTTTTCACTCTTTCCTCCATGTCGAAGCGCTTTGCGCTGAGACACGCGAGGAGAATTTCGCGAAGGCGAATTCTCCGATGCGATCTCACAAGGTTTGCGGCGCTTCGACGCAAATCTTGCGAGTGAAAAATCAGCTCATCAGAGTGATTTTTCACTCTTTCCTCCTGTTCAAACTTAGGATGTTAATCTTTACTATAGTTCCTCGTTTTTCATTTATTTCGTGCATCCAGTCAAAAAAGAGCGTGTGAAAACGAATCTTCACACGCTCCTGTTCTGTATTTTCGTTCTGTATTTTGCCGGCCGCCACCGCCCGCTCTACCGGACGGTTATATCGCCCGTACTGATGCGGATGCCCTTCACCACGCACCATTTGCGCACATACCTCTGCGCGCTGACCGTAAGTTTTCTGTTCGCAAAGGCCTTGGCCTGGATCAGCCTGCTTCCGTCTCCGGACACCTCGATCGTGCCAAAGCTCTTGTCCGGCTCCTTCTTCTTCCGGAGAAAGTAGATCTTACACTGACCTCTCGCAACGGAGTCTGTGTAGATCCGCACGCAGTTATGCATGTTCTGGCTCTCCATAAACAGGTCGTCGGGCTCACAGGGCGCGGTCACCATATACGCGTCCTCCTCAAACCGCTCCTCATCCTCCTCTGTCACACAGGTTGTCAGCCTCTGGTAGGCAATGCTTCCGACCTGATCTCTGAAATTCAGTTTCAGGGTCTCATTCCGGTTATTCCTGATCCTGAGCACCGTCCTGTCGTGCGCCTCCCTGATCGGGATGGCCGGGGTCAGGCCGTAGGGAAACTCCCCGAGAATATAACAGGCACTCAGATAATCGCAGAAATAATGGCCCTCCTCCGGGTGCCCTGACAGATACCGGAGGATCCTCAGATTCTGCCGGTCCGAAAAGCCGCCCGTCTCGGTGATCATATTGCCCTGCCGCTTATGCGTAATGTCCGCGCGGTGGAGATATTCGATCATGGATGGAGTAAAGAAGTCAAAACACAGAAGCTGCGGGTTGTATTCAAACACTTCCTTCATTCTCTCGATATTGGCCGTCGTCGCCGTCTCTCTGCCAAGAACCCGCAGGATCCCGGCCGGGATTCCGAAGAGCTTTTTCAGGTTCCCGTACTCCGAGGGATGCCGGTCAAAGGCCTCCAGCTGCCGGCAGTTCTCCGCTACGCCGGCGGCCCCGGCTTTGGCCGCAAGCTCCATGCCGCAGTGGTAATCCGCCGCGAGAAGCGGAATCAGTATATTGTCCGATCTCTCCGCGTAGCGTCCCAGCATGTATTCGGGATACGCTTTGTCGAAGGAGCGGATGGCATTTGCCGACCCCTCTGTGAGCCTGCAGTCTGTCTCGAGAAGCTCCGGGACGCGGGACATGTCACTGCACGCCGCGTACCCTCTCGAAAACAGGAAGACTGTCTGTTCTCCGCGCTTTCTCAGTACGGCCCTCAGAATGACCGTCTCCCCGCGGTACCGGTAGCTCGTCACCTTCAGGTCCGCCGCTTTGGACTCTTTCTTCTCACAGCTGCTGTCACCATCTCCGGGAAGCGTTCCCAGAAGCCTCTCTTCCACAGCCGGCGGGATCTTCCGCTCGGCGCAGAACCCTTTGTGACGGTATATGAAATCAAACATCTCCAGGCTCTCTACCGCGATCACCGAAGGAAATACGCTGTGGAGGATCTCTGCGTCATTCGCTTTTTCCCCTCTTCTGAACCGGCCCTGCCGGATCTTGTGAAGCACGCTTTCCAGTCCCCTTTCGGCCGGATCATAGGTCACTTCGGGGATCTTGCTTCCGGCCTTATAGACGACTTCGAATGTCTTTAGCCGCTCCATCCCCTCAAACCTGTCCTGAAAGCCCGGAATCCTCTTGATGAGCGGGAGGCTGAGTGTGAGGACCACCTTTCCGGGACAGGCCGTCAGATTGTAGATCTGGTCCGCCCCTTCCAGAATAAACTCCGTCTCATAGTCCGCGCCGCTCCAGCAGGCTTCCGCGTGCTTTTTCCCGTTGTATCTGTCCATGGGGAGCTTTTTCCCGCATTTGCCGCAGTACCATCCGCGATACCTCTCGGAATTGATGATGTAATACTTCTTCGTCTCATGCTTCCCGGTATCTGTCTCCGAAATGCCGCGTCTTTTTGTGCTCTGTCTTCCCATGCCGCTCTCACCGCCTTTCCGCCCGAATCCGAAACTTTTCCATTCTTCTTTATGTATCGCCATTTTACCTTTTCCGAAAAGCCGGCACAAACAACCGTCAGTTAAATCCCCGGAACAAAAATATGTGAGTGTGAACTTCTCTATGGTAATATATACGTAAAAGCGCCGCTGTCCTTTCTGCTCTTCGATGCCCGCACGAAAAAGCACAATGGCCCGGCTCTTTCAGAGGAGACGCCTGCACTGAAACCTAAGTCAGAATAATAAGTCAGAATAATAAGTCAGAATGATAAGTCAGAATGATCCAAGGAGGTTTTGCTATGCCCAGGGAAGTAAACCCGTCCATCCATGTCAATGAGAGAGATTATCCGATCACGGACCACCACTGCGACGACCCGGTAAAGAGAAAGATGGTCATGAAACTCGCGCGCATGATCACCGACAACATCCCCAGAAAGCTCCCCGGCGGAATGCATGAAAACCATATGGATTTCTGGATCCTGGACCGCCTTCTCACAAAGCGGGAGATCGCCTTTCTGCTCAGCTTTAAGAAGCGCCGTGTGGGGCTTACCACGAAGGAACTGGCAGCGAGAAACCATATAGGGGTTCAGAAAGCGCAGAAGATCATCGACCACCTTCTGTGGATCGGTATTTTGGAACAGAACCGCGACAACGAGGATCATCACATCCAGTATCTGATCCCCAAGTGGGTCGTGGGCTCCGGGGAGTACATGGTCGAGCACAAGACGCTTGCCGACAAGCACCCGGAGGTGGCGACCATGTTCAATCTGGCTCCGCAGGAGCCCCTGGAACTGGCGGCCAGGCTCGTGCCTCCCGGAGGCGCCGGCATCGGAATGCATGTCATTCCCGTGGAGAAGGCGATCGACACGTCCTCCACTTCGGTCAGTGTGGAGCATCTCTCCCACTGGCTCGACAAGTATGACACCTTCTGCACTATGGTCTGCGCCTGCCGGAAAGCTCAGCGCATCCGCGGAGAAGGGGTCGGCGATATCGAGGGCCACATGTGCATCGGCGTCGGCGATATCGCGGAGTTTCTGGTGACCAGCGGCAAGGATGCCAAATACGTCACCCGGGAGGAAGTCAGGGAGATCCTCGAGCGCGCGGAGCGGAAGGGCTACGTGCACCAGATCACGAACCTGGACGGTCCGAACCGGATCGTCGGCATCTGCAACTGCTCTCCCGGAAGCTGCTACGGACTTCGCACGTCCCAGCTCTTTAACACCCCCAATATGTCCCGGAGCGCCTACAGGGCGCACGTGGATCCCGAGAAATGTGTCGCCTGCGGAAAATGTGTGGAAGTATGTCCCGCCGGCGCCGCGCGCCTTGGGCAGAAGCTCTGCAGGGCGGACGGCAGCAAGGTGAAATATCCTATGCACGAGCTTCCGGACGACCACATCTGGGGCGAGGACAAGTGGGATCCCGATTACCGGGACCACAACAAGATCAACTGCTACGACACCGGAACCTCTCCGTGCAAGACCGCCTGTCCCGCGCACCTGGCTGTTCAGGGCTACATTCGGATGGCCGCTGAGGGCCGCTATCAGGAAGCCCTGGGGCTCATCCGGAAGGACAATCCTTTCCCCGCTGTCTGCGGCGCCATCTGTAACCGCCGCTGCGAGGACCGCTGCACCCGCGGACTTCTCGATTCTCCCGTCGCCATCGACGAGATCAAGAAATTCCTGGCACTCCGGGAGCTGGACCTGATGAATGAACTCCTGGAGAAGGGCGACCTCACAGGCCTGTCCGCGGAGCTCTCCCGGTACCTGCCCGTCTGCGAAAACGGGGAGGGCAAACAGTGGGACGACTATCCCATCGCTGTCATCGGCGCGGGACCTGCGGGTCTTTCCGCCGCCTATTATCTGCGCTCTGAGGGATACCCCGTCACCGTCTTCGAGCGGGAGAGCCGCCCCGGCGGTATGCTGATGAACGGGATTCCCTCCTTCCGCCTCGAAAAGGAGGTTTTGGAGGCCGAGATCGCGATCATGGAGAGAATGGGGGTCAAAATACAGTGCGGTGTGGAGGTCGGAAAAGACATCACGATCGAAGATCTCAGAGCCTTAGGCTTTAAGGCCTTCTATCTTGCCATCGGCCTTCAGGGCGGCAGGCTCTCGGGTGTCCCGGGTGAAGACGCGGAGGGCGTCACCACCGGTGTCGATTTCCTGCGCCGCCTCAATCAGGACAGCTCCATCCGCCTTCAGGGTGACGTCGTCGTTGTCGGCGGCGGAAATGTCGCGGCGGATGTGGCCCGCTCCGCGCTCCGCGCTTCCGACGGCAAAGTCACCATGCTCTGTCTCGAGTCCCGGGAAGAGATGCCGGCGGCAAAGGATGAGATTGCGGAGGTGGAGAGTGAGGGCATCATTATCCGAAACGGATGGGGTCCCAAGGAAGTTCTCTCCGAAAACGGAAAGGTCACGGGCATCGTCTTTAAGAAATGCGTCTCCGTCTACGACAAGCAGCACAAATTTGCCCCCGTCTATGACGAGAAGGAGACGATCACCGTCCCCTGCAGCAATCTTTTAATGGCGATCGGCCAGTCCGCCGACTGGGGAAGGCTCCTGGAGGGCACGCGTGTCCAGATCCGCGCGAACGGAACCGCCATCGCCAACCCGACCACCTTCCAGACCGGTGAGCCGGACATCTTCGTCGGCGGCGATATTTACCACGGCGCGCGCTTTGCGATCGACGCCATCGCGGACGGACGGGAAGGCATGGTCTCCATCAACCGCTTCGTGCACCCCGGCCAGTCGCTCACCATCGGGCGCGACCTTCGCGAGTTTATTGAGCTTGACCGCGACGACGTACGCTTTGAGTCCTACGACAATGCTAAGAGGCAGGTCCCCGGCCTCAGGACCGGTAAAGCCGGTGAGACTTTCCGCGACCTGCGCCTTCCGTTCACAGAGGAACAGGTCAGGGCAGAGGCAAACCGCTGCCTGAAGTGCGGCGCGACTGTCGTCGACCTGAACCAGTGCATCGGCTGCGGCCTCTGCACGACGCGCTGTGAGTTTGACGCCATTCATCTCACCCGCGATATCCCGCATGCCGCGGATATGCACACGGCGGAGGAGATGATGAAATGCGTCGGTCCCTACGCGCTTAAGAGAGGATTTAAGATCCTCAAGAGAAAAGTCACCGGAAAATCGGATTATCCGACAGAGCAGTAACTCTGCCGGCACCGCAGATTCGAACCGATTTTTGTCCGCCGCTCTGTATGAGCGGCGGACATTCGCACGAATAACAGGAGCTTACATGTACAGACTAATCGTAACGATCTCACTGGTTTTGGCATTACTCGCGCAGCCATTCGGAACCGGCCATTGTGCCGTACGCGCCGCGGAAAACACGGAGGTGTCCGAATCTGCCCTCCCGCCGGAAAACGGCGGCGGAGGCGGATCTTACCCCGACGAAGGCGTATCGGATCCGGCCGGGGACAAGGCGGAAAATGAGATTCAGGATCCTGCCGGGGACGGCAACCAAGGCGGGGCGGCCCCCGCGGCCGATCCCCGAAAAACCGGGGACAGTTCTCCCGGCATGAGCGAAGGCAGCGCCTCCGGGGAGACCGAAATGCCTGCTGCTAAAGAGGAAGACGCCGCGGGCGAAGGCACCCAAGTCCCCTCCGAAGAAGCTGCAGGCGGATCGGGCACAAATGAGGAGGCGGATTCCTCCTCTTCCGCTCCGGATGCTGAGAACGGCAACAGCGGAGCCTGGCTTTCCGATCCCGCTCTTTCCGACACCGCTCCCTCCGGCGATGCTCCCTCCGGCGAGGCGAATAACGCCGCCGGTGCGGCCGGCCTTCTGTTTACCATGATCGATTCCGAGGTCTCCTACGACGATGTCTCCCCCACCTGGGGCGGCGACCTGATGGGTATGAGCGAAGTCTGTGCGCGCGCTTCCCGCAGCTCCTTCGGCGGGCGGACCGTCACCGTGGCCGTCATTGATACAGGAGTCAACACTTCCCACGAGCTTTTGGCGGGCCGCATAACCGGTGGAAAGAGCTTTCTTGCCGGCACGGACTACAGCAGTGATGAAAACGGCCACGGGACCCATGTCGCCGGAATCATTGCCGAAAATACCCCCTCCAATGTCAGGATCATGCCCCTCAAAGTCCTCGACGCAGACAAGCGCGGGACCGTGCAGGCGGTTCATGACGCCATCCGGTATGCCGCATCAAACGGAGCGGATATCATCAATCTCAGTCTCGGTCTGTCCAAAAACAGCTTTCGGGACAGTAACGGGACCTTCCATACCGACGACTATGAGCTTTATGAAGCGACCCTCAGCAGCGCGATCCGCGAGGCGTGCGGCAGAGGCTGCGTCGTCATCGCTTCCGCGGGCAATGAGGGGAGCGACCTCTATGAGATCGGCGCGCTCCCGGCCGGCTGCGAGGGCTGTATCACCGTGAGCGCCCTCTCTTATCAGAAGACGCTGTACCGCAAATCCAATTACGGCGGGATCGACTTCTGCGCGCCGGGGGAAGCTGTTTACAGCTCCTATTCGGGTGGAAACGGCAGCTATGAGAAGCTCAGCGGGACCTCCATGGCCGTCCCCTTTATTTCCGCCGCCTACGCCCTTCTCATGCTCTACAATCCCGACAAAGCCGGGGACACAGACGCTCTTACGGAGCTTCTGGCCGGAATCTGTGAGGAGCCCGGACCGGACAGCCTGTACGGGTACGGTCTTCCTGTCTTTGCGGATGGCGTCGTTCCCTGTGACCGCCCGGACTGCCCCGTCATCCGGACTGTCGTTCCCCGGGAGGACTCCATTACCCTCAAGTGGGAGGATCAGGACGGCATCTCCTATGACATCTTCCGGAAAGCGGACGGTGAGGACGGGTTCCAAAAAGCCGGCTCGTCGGACAGCGGCGTCTTTACCGACAGCAATGTTTCGTTCAATCAGTCCTATACCTACTATATAGAGGCCTTTGAGCCGGGACACTACTCCGTAAGCGACCGCTCCGAAGAAGTGACGGCGAGAGCCTATGTGGCAGTCACCGGTATCTCCTGCCGCACCTATGACCCCTATGACCTCATGCTCTCCCCCGGCAAAAGCCTGTACCTTCACGCGGCGCCTGTCCCGATCAGCGCCTCCTTCCCGAAAATGATCTGGACCAGCGAGAATCCGGAAATTGCCACAGTCACGGAGAGCGGCAGGGTCACCGCTGTAAGCGAAGGCACGACCAGGATCATCATCCGCTCCGAGGACAGCAGTTATCCGGGCAGTGAGTCCTATGAAGTGAGCGTGGTCAGCCCGGAGAAATGCGGAGACGACCTGTACTGGTACTTCGACGAGGAGCAAAAGCGCCTTGTGATCCTCGGTGAGGGGGACATGTATGACTTTACTGCCAACAGTGCCCCCTGGTTCAGTGACCGCTTTAAGATCCGGCAGCTCCATCTCGGAGAGGATGTCACCGGCATCGGCGAAAACGCGTTTCCCGGCGTCACGGTGACCGAAATCGAGGGTACCGGTCATATTGACAGGATCGGCTCCGGCGCATTCCGGACCTTCACCTGCTACGACACATTCCCCCTGGCGGAAGGGGCCGTCATCGCCGCGGATGCCTTTGAGTCCGCGCGGCTTCAGAAACTTGTGATTCCCTCCGGCCTGACCGTCGATGAGCGATTTTTTGCCCGCAATTCCTTCGGCGGATTTGAGACCGAAGAGGACTGCCGGGATTACTCGGTCCGCGACGGAGCGCTTCTGAGCGGGGATGAGAGCCGCCTGATCCGCTATCCCTATTCGCTGACAGGCTCTTTCCGGATTCCCGAAACGGTGACGGAGATCGCGCCCTGCGCCTTCAAGGCCTGCACGCTGGCCTCCGTGCAGGTTCCCGGGACGATTGACCGGATTCCCGACTCCGCCTTCGAATCCTGCTACTCCTTAAAGTCCGCCGCGCTTCCTGACACGATCACCTCGATCGGGGCCAAGGCGTTTTACCGGTGCGCTTCTTTGGAAGCCGCGGAGCTTCCTCCGTCGCTCACTTATATAGGCCCGCATGCCTTTTACCGCGTGCGCTTCGATGTACTGGAGATTCCGGCTTCTCTCACACAGATCGGCGCCTATGCGCTGGCCGGGATGGAGGTGTCGGAGCTGCACCTTCCGGAAGGAGTCACCTCCCTCGGGGAGGGCGCCCTGCAGAGTTCCAACAGCAGCCTTCAGCGCTTATATCTCCCGGCCTCTCTGGCGCGGATCGGGAAAGAATGCTTTGACGACACGTTCAGCAGATCCCAGATCCATTACAACGGGTTTACCGAGAGCTTCCATGCCATCTCCGGAAGCGCGGGGCAGGATTATCTCGGCTCCCGCCTGATCGTCGACACCGGCGGAGAGACCGGCGGACTCTCCTGGCGCGCCTACGGTGAGTCCGGCCATGTGACGCTCACGATCTCGGGGAGCGGCGCCCTGCCCGATTACCGCACGGCACAAGACGCCCCCTGGGCTCCCGGAAGAAGTGAAATTGAGAGAGTCGTCGTCGGGGAAGGCGTGACGTATCTTGGCAAAAACTCTCTGTGCCAGATGCCTTCCTTAAAGTCCCTGGAGCTTCCCGCCTCCGTGACGGGCTCCCCGGAAAGCTACGGATACGGCCTGTTTCTCGGTGACTCCGGATTGGAGGAATTTGTCTGCACATTCCCGGAGGCGGAATCCGTGACCGTTCTTATGAGCTACCTCTACGGACAGTACAACGGGCGCCCCTACAAGCCCCCGGTCATCGTCCGGGACTCGGAAGGCGCTGACCTCTCTCCGGAGACCGGCTTCCGTGTCGCGTATCAAAATACTGAATCGGCGGGACAGGGCTCTGTCCGGATCGATCTGACATCCGGGGAGGCGGACTCCGGCAGCGTCTCCGTCAGCCTTCCTTTCCTGGTCATCACCGATAAACTGGACGGCACAGACATCAAATCTCTGTCCTCCATAGAGCTGAGCCCCGACGCGTTTACCTACGACGGAAGCGCCCATTTTCCCATCGTGACGGTAAAGAGCGGCATCTACACCCTCCAAAACGGGTCGGATTACAGGCTCTCCTATCCGGAGAACTGCGTGGAGACCGGCCGCTATACGATCACCGCCACGGGAATCGGTGTGTACACAGGGACCAAAAGCGCCACGTTCGTGATTGAGCCCTCCGCAGAGGACGGCAAAGCATCAGGCGGGGACTCCGGCAAAGGGACCGGCGGCGGCAAGAACTCCGGCAGCGCCAAGGAGACCGATGGCAGCAAGGGCTCCGGCAACGGCAAGGACCCCGGCCGTACCAAGGAAACTGATGACAGCAGTGACTCCGGAAGCGGCAGTTCCGCGGAAAGGAGCGGAAACGCCGGGCCTCAAAGGACAGTGGCCGACGCTTCTGACAGGGACGCTGCAGGCTCGCAGAGACGGAGCACGCAAGAGGCGCAAGAGGCAGAAAAGGCAGAAAAGGCAGAAAAGAAAGCCGCCGATAACGGGGCCTCCGTGCGTGAGGATGTTCAGAACGCATCCGCGCAAAAAGAGCCCTCCCCTGAAGAGGGGAAGGCTCCTGATGACGGGAACACTTCTGCAGATGGAAACGTGTCTTTTGATGGAAACGCGTCTGAACAGGCGCAGGAAGAAACTTCCGGTTCCTCTTCCCGCATACTGTTCCTTCTCCTTCTGCTTCCTGTTCTCCTTTACTTCGTGATCCGGATCTTCCGCGCCGGGCTCCACAGAGAGTAATATCTCGTCGTGCCGACCTTTTTATAGACGCGGATCCTCACGTAGTAAGTCTTGTTTTTGGCAAGTTCTCTGATCGTCGTGGTGACGGCAGAGGGCTTTGCGATCGTCACTTTTTGGGCACCCGCAAAGTCGCTCTTTGTGCTGTATTCGATGATATAGCCCGTCACTGCGGCGTTCTTCTTCCACTTGAGCGTGACCGCCTTCGAGGTCCCGTTTGTCACCGACGTGAACACCGGCCTTGTCAGGCGGATAATGCCGGTTCTCGTGTACTGCCTGCTCGTTCCGGTCGCCGCCTTGGCGTAGATCGAGTAGTTGTAAGTTGTTCCGTTCTTATTGGCCGTGTAGTCCAGGAAGCTTACCGTCGAGCCTCCGCTGATGGCCTTGATAGTCTTTCCGGCACGCTTGATAATATAGCCTGTGGCGCCGGGCACCTTCTTCCAGGTGAGCTTCACACAGGTGACCATATTGGCTGCTCTGAGAGTAGCAGGCGCGGCGGGAAGGACCTTCACAGTGATCGTCTTTTCCGCTTTTTTGTACCCTTCTCCCGGGGAAGCCGAAGATCCGACAAGGACCCTGGCCGTTCCGACTTTCAGTGCCTTGAGATTTCCCTTACTGTCCACGGTGACGACATCTCTTCCGGATACGACGTCATAGTAGAGATGCCCCTTGGCATTCTTCACCGTGAGCGCTCCGCTCGCGCCGGGCGTCAGGGCAGGCGCCGTGACTGTCAGGTTCTGCGGAATCTGCTCAATATGGAAGCGAAGGAGCTTTCTGCCCGTGAACTCGCCGGCTCCCATGACCAGAGCCGTGGCGAAATGGAAGGGATATACATTGTCCCTGTAAGTGACGGTGTAATCTCTTCCCTCCGTCAGTTTCTCTCCCTTGTAGATGACACAAACGCCTGGCTCCAGCGCCTTTCCGTTGTAGGAGAGCTCGGTCTCAAGAAGTTTGATCACAGCGCGACTGAGATCCTTTTTGCCGCTCACCAGCACATCGAACCGTACCGCCGCGTAATTTCCTTTCTGATCGGATACAATGCACTCGTAGCGCGTGTCCTCACCCGGCGTCACGGCCAGCTTCGGCTCATCGATGTCAAAATACCGCCAGCCCGATTCCTGATCTCCCTTGAAGTCCATGGACCGGCACTGCCACGTATAATGAAGCTGCGCGTCTTCCTCTGCTGTCGCCTCCACTTCCAGTGTGACCGGCCGGCCGGGCTCCGAAATGATCTGGAGGAGATTGTCGTCGCTGTAGTAAGAGTTCTCCGTTCGTCCTGCCGGCAGGGCCGTCAGTCCGACGCCCGTCCGGAACGTAAGCCCGCTTGTTGCCGTTCTGCCGGCGGAATTCGTGACCTTGCAGAAATACTCTGTGTCACCGGTGACCGTGAAGCTGAATTCATCTGATCCCACGGACACAACTTTCCTGTCCTCATCCATCCAGACGGCCGTGTACCTGGAGTCGCTCGTTCCGGTGTCTTCTACTGTCAGCCGGATCGTGCATTCCTCGCCTTCGGCGGTGTGATAGACGCCGTCCGACACGCTTTCTATGTTTCCGGAGGCCTCAAGGCGTATGACCGGATCCTCATCTCCCTCCACGGTTACCCGGAAAGTCACATACTGTGAACCGGCGTCGTCCTGACTCACCCTGCAGCTGTAATTTGCGCTTTGGTCCGCCGTGACTGTGAGCGTGCTCCCGTTTGCTTCACTCCCTGCGATCTCTTCGCCGTCCTCATACCACCGGTAGCTGACGCCGGTCGCATCCCCGGGTTCTGTGACGACTCTGAGTGTAAGCGTTTCCCCTTTGAAAGCAGGTACTTCTTTGGAGTCGGCTTTTCGGCCGTCACTGTAAAGGACCGGATTCTCCGGGTACGCGATCAGATCTTCCGGCATGATCATAAACGTGATGTCTTCGCTGTTGCCGTACCCGTCCGTCACACAGCAGCGATACTCGTACCGATAGTCCGCTGCGACCTCGATGGAAGGGCCGGATTCTTCGATCTCCTCACTGGTCCAGTCTTCACAGTTCTCTCTTTCCCACAAGTAGCTTACGCCGTCCGTATCGTCTCCGTCGACCAGTACGGTCAGCGTCACTTTTTCTCCCTCCCGGGTCTTTATATGCACAATTCCCGTTCTTTCTCCGTTGCCCGAATTCACCAGCTCATTCTCAGGCCATGCGGTGAAATGATTCACTTTTACGTCAAACGTGAGCACTTTGCTGTTTCCGTTCTGATCGGAAATCCTGCAGTAACAGGTCTGTGAGGATTCCGGATGGATCGTGACGGTATTTGTGCTGTATTTTGACAGATCCCCGCTCTCTTCGTCGTCTCCTGTACTGCTCCAGGAATAGGTGAGCTCTGTCCCTTCATAGGGCTGTGCGACGGCCTTGAGTGTGACCTCCTCATTCCGGCTGGCGGAAAGTTCCACGCGGTCCTCCATCTCTCCCAAATCATTCATGGACGCGCCTTCCGGATAGGCGGTAAATGTCTCAGCCGGCTCGATCAAAAACTCCGCATAGCCGGTATTCCCATAGCGGTCATTTACGTAACAGCAGTACCAGCTCCTTTCTCCGCTGAAGCTGAACGTAAACGTATCCGAGCTCTCCTCCAGATCGCTGTAGTATTCGTCGTACCACTCGTAAGTGATCCCTTCCCGGTCCGCGGCTTCCACACAGACATGAAGCGCGATTTCCTGCCCGGTATCTGCGTAGAGCGTCGTAGTGGTGTCAGGGTGCTTTCCTCCCTCCGCTTTCTTTGCGCCTTCCGGATAGGCGTAGAAATGGTTGTCGACCAGTACCTCGAACCATGTCTCGAACGAATTCCCGTAGCCGTCTTCCACTTTGACCCGGTAAATTCCCTGTGTATCGCCCGAAATCCAAAAACTGTCTTTGGAGGCCACTCCGTTCTGCTCGTTGATCTCCTCCGCAGTGACCTTTCGGAGCACTTCCCCGCTCCCGTTTTTAAGCCACGTATAGGTGACGCCCGAATAATCGTCGGCCTGCACCTCGACCTGGACTTCCTTCTCCTCTCCGGGGCTCAGATGGAAGCAGATTCCGATCGAGTCCTCGTACCCTGTCAGAAACGCTCTGAAATGATTGTCGTTCCCGGCCGCTTCCGCTGCCGCTGTCCCGGTCTCCGAGGCCGCGCTCTCCGGCGCCGCCTCTTCCGAGGGCTCAGTCCTCTCCGCTCCGGCCTCTTCCGCTGCCGGGGCCGTCTCTTCAGATGCTTCCTCAGACGTTTCGGCCGGCGCTTCCACCGATCCTTCTTCCGGCGCCTGCTCTTCTTCGGACATTCCCGTTCCGGCCTCTTCTGTCTCGCCGTCTTCGGTGACTGCCGGTTCCGGGTCCGATGCGGCAGGATCCGACTCTTCGGTGGCTGCCGCGCCGGCTTCCTCAGGCTTTACACCGCCCGTTTCCTCTTCGGCGGTTTCGGAGTCCGAGGGCACCGCCTCTTCTGCCGCATATGCCGCCATTTCTGCGCCCGGCATCATTGTCCCCGCAGCAAGTATAACGGATAATACAAATGCCATAACCTTCTTTGCCTTCATCGATTATCCTCCGCTTTTTCTCCTTTCCCTATGTTCCGTTTACTTCCTGATCGTGATCTTCCGCGCCGGGCTCCACAGAGAGTAATATCTCGTCGTGCCAACCTTTTTGTAGACGCGGATCCTCACGTAGTAAGTCTTGTTTTTGGCAAGTT
>DLYC01000205.1 GCA_003447895.1 Lachnospiraceae bacterium
GGGATGCCGATCCTCTTTCGGTGCGCGGTAAAGCCTACGCCGTCAATCTTCAAAGAGCAGGATACGGTGGATTTTGACAGCGGGACAGACGCAAAGCTTCTGATCCGCGGAAGACATGACCCGGCCATCGTGCACAGGGCGAGAGTCGTGGCGGACAGTGTCACGGCGCTGGTGCTCTGCGACATGCTGGCACTCCGGTATGGAACGGATTGGCTTGGGCCGCAGCAGGGCGAAAGGTGAGGCGGCTTGCGCTGCGGGCTGCGATTGAGGCGGCTCGCGCGGCGGGCTGAGATTGAGGCGGCTTGCGCTGCGGGCTGCGATTGAGGCGGCTCGCGCTGCGAGCTGCGTTTAGTGAACGGATATGAAGATCAGAATTATACCATCAAGGGCGAAAGGCCATATACAGGCGCCCCCTTCCAAAAGCATGGCCCACAGGATGCTCCTGTGCGCAGGCCTTTCGGAGGGGGTGAGCCGGATCCGCAATGTCGATCTCTCGCAGGACATACTTGCCACGATCGACTGCCTGAGGGCGCTGGGCGCGGAGGTCACTTATGAGAACCGCTGCGCCACTGTGAGAGGAACGGATCTCAGGAGGGGAATTTCCTCCGGGGAAGAAGCCGCAGACGGCGGAGAAGCCGCTGCGGTCCTGCCCTGCCGCGAGTGCGGCAGTACGCTCCGGTTTATGATCCCGCTCTGCCTTATGGACGGTCGGACTTATGCGCTTTCCGGAAGTGAGAGGCTCCTCATAAGGCCGCTCACAGTGTACGAGAAGATCTGCCGTGAGCAGGGGCTCGTGTTCGTTAAGGAGCGGGAAAGCATTCGGGTTTCGGGGGTTCTTGCGCCCGGCACATATGAAATCCCCGGCAATGTGAGCAGTCAGTTCATCAGCGGACTCCTCTTCGTGCTGCCGCTTCTTGACAGGGACAGCAGGATCTGCCTGATCCCGCCCGTGGAGAGCAGGCCTTATATCGAGATGACTTTGCAGGCGATGGAATATTTTGGCGTGGAGGCTGTGTGGGAGGACGCGCTTACGATCTCGGTGCGAGGCGGGCAGAAGTACCGCGCGCGGGACGGGGTCGTGGAGGGAGATTTCTCCAACGCGGCGTTTTATGATGCGTTGAATGTGGCAGGCGGGGACGTCACTGTCGAGGGGCTCGCAGAGCGGAGTTTGCAGGGAGACAGGGTGTATCGGCTGTATTTTGACAAGATTGCGGGAGGGTTCGCGGAGATCGACCTCACGGACTGCCCGGACCTGGGACCGGTCCTGATGGCGCTGGCGGCGATGCGGCACGGCGCGAGGTTCACGGGGACGGCGCGGCTGAGGCTCAAGGAGAGCGACCGCGGCGAGGCGATGAAGGCGGAACTGGAGAAGTGCGGCGCGGCGGTGGAGGTCGGCGGGAACGAGATCGTCGTGACGGGGGGCGTCAGGGCGCCCGCTGAGGTGCTGCAGGGACATAACGACCACCGGATCGTGATGGCGCTGGCGGTGCTGCTGACGCGGGTCGGCGGGACGATCGACGGCGCGGAGGCGGTCCGAAAGAGCCTCCCGGATTTCTGGGAGCGGCTGTGTGAACTTGGAATTGAGGTACACAAAGTATGATGAACTGGATCAGTAAGAATAATATTCTCATTGTCGGGCTCGGCCTTATGGGCGGCAGCGTGGCCAAGGGCCTTAAGAGACTGGGCTTTCATGTGGAGGGGATCGACTGCAGTCAGGCGGCGATCGATTTCGCGGTCTCGAACGGGATCGTGGACTGCGGATACGCTTATCCGGACGAGGTGGCGATCCGGAAGGCGGACGTGATCATCTTCGCCCTCTACCCGGAGGTCTTCAAGGAGTGGGTCAGGGAGCAGCAGCACCTGTTTAAGTACGGGCTTCTGATCACGGATGTGACGGGCGTCAAGGGCTGCGTTGTGTATGAGATCCAGAAAATGCTTCGCGATGACGTGGAATATGTTCCGGCGCATCCGATGGCGGGGCGCGAAGTGAGCGGCGTCGAGAATGCGGACGATTCGATCTTTTTGGGCGCGAACTTCATCGTGGCGCCGACGGAGCGGAATACGGAGGCCGGGATCGAGTGGTGCAAGGGACTTGGCAAGATCCTGGGATTCCGGAAGATTTCCGTCCTCACGCCGGAAGAGCACGACGAGATGATCGGGTTTGTGTCGCAGCTTACGCATGTGATCGCGGTGAGCCTTATGACCTGCAACGACAATACGCACCTTGTCGACTACACGGGAGACTCCTTCCGCGACCTGACGCGGATCGCCAGCATCAATGAAAACATGTGGTCGGAGCTGTTTCTTATGAACAAGCACTATCTTTTGCAGCATATGGATTCCTTTATCAGCGAGATGTCGCAGTTCAGGGACCTGCTCGCGGCGGAGGACAGAGAGGGAATGAAGGAGAAGATGCGGCTGTCGACGGAGAGGCACTCGTACTTTATATAATGGAATTTAATGGTGCCTGGCACCATAAACTCACACTTTATAAAAAGTTTATAAAAATTTAATGGTGCCTGGCACCATAAACAACTAATGAGCGAAACAAATCTCGACATAATTTTGAAACAGAAGGATGTCAGCCGCGCGGACAAGATACGCCTGGTGCTCAGCATGAGTCTCCCGGCGATTCTGGCGCAGCTGACATCTATTGCAATGCAATATATTGACGCCGGAATGGTGGGGAGCATGGGCGCGGACGCGACAGCTTCCATCGGGCTGGTGTCTTCGACGACATGGCTGATCGGCGGAAGCTGCATCGGCCTCTCGGCCGGCTTCTATGTGCAGATCGCGCAGCTGATCGGCGGAGGGAGGGACCAGGAAGCGGAGGATGTGCTGCGGCAGGGGCTGAAAGCGGCTGTGCTTCTGGGGATCCTCATCAGCGCGCTCTGCCTGGGCATCGGCGGGAGCCTTCCGCGGTGGCTGGGCGGCGAGAGAGGAATCTGGAATGATGCAACGGCATATTTCCGGATCTACTGCCTGGGAGTCCCATTTGTCCTTCTGCGTCAGCTGTCCACCGGAACGATGCAGAGCACGGGGGATATGAAGACGCCCAGCATCCTGTCCGCAGTTGTCTGCTTTTTGGATGTGATCCTCAACATGCTGATGATCTTCCCGACGAGAACGGTGAAGCTGTTCGGTTCGGGCCTCGAAGTGATGATCCCGGGTGCGGGCCTGAAAGTGGCCGGCGCCGCGCTGGCGACGACCCTCTCGGAGGTCATTATCTCGCTCGCCGCGCTGTACCTTGTCGCGACGAGAAACAAGAGGATCTCGCTTCGAAACAAGGGAAGCTGGAAATGGCGCTCCTCTACCATTGCCAATGCGGCCAAAATCGGAATTCCACTATCTTTTGACCAAATATTCATGTGCAGTGCCTACGTAGCCGGCACCAAAATAGTGGCCTCCCTGGGAACTGTCGCAGTGGCGGCCAATTCGCTGGCGATCACGGCGGAGAGCCTGTGCTACATGCCGGGCTACGGGATCGGCGCGGCGGCGACGGCGATCATCGGGCAGACGATCGGCGCAGGGCGGCGGGACCTCACGAAGAGCTTCTCGCGCGTGTCGGTTTATCTGGGAATGCTGCTGATGGGGCTGACGGGGATCCTCATGTACTTCGGGGCGCCGGTGGTCTTCTCGCTCCTGACAAGCAGCGCGGAGGTGGCGGCCCTGGGCACAGAGGTCCTGAGGATCGAACTTGTGGCGGAGCCGCTCTACGGGGCATCGATCGGCTGCGCGGGCGTATTCCGCGGGGCGGGGGACACTCTGACGCCGAGCATCATGGGCCTTGTGAGCATGTGGTGCGTCCGTATTGTGCTGGCGCTCGTGCTGGTGCCCCGCATGGGACTTCACGGGTACTGGACGGCGATGGCGCTGGAATTGTGCTTCCGGGGGCTGATTTTCCTGATCAGACTCTACCGCGGCAGGTGGATAAAGAAAGCGATGGTGTGAGTTTATGGTGCCAGGCACCATAAACTCACACTTTATAAAAAGTTTATAAAAATTTAATGGTGCCTGGCACCATAAACTCGGCGGTGGAATCTCCCGACCGCATCGTATATAATGATTATTAGCGATCATCACCAACGGGGGAGGCAGCCATGGCAGATGAATTACATTTAAATGAGGACGAGGCGGTCATAGACAGGATCGGCAAGGTCGGATACGGCGGGTTCTGGTCAGGAAACAATGACCTGGTCCTGACGAACAAGAATATCATTCTTGTGAAGAAGGGGCTCTTTGGCGAGGTGCAGGAAACGGTCAAGTTCCCGCTCAGCGATCTGCGTGTTGTCAACGGAGAAGTACAGGCCAGGATTGGGCATCCCGACAATGTGACTCACACGCTGGATCTGTATTTTAACAAGGGGACGGAGAGTTTCCGCTTTGAGTGGGAGAGCGATGTCCAGAAGTGGATCGACAAGATTACGGAAGTGATCACCGGCGTGAAGGTCGAGCGCGACGAGTTCGCGTGGGTCAGCGAGACGCTCGCGATGGCGGAGTCGGTCAACAAGACGATCAACAGCTTCAAGAAAACGCTGGGGATCAAGTCGACCGAACAGGTGTCGATCAAGTGCCCTTCCTGCGGCGCGACGCTGACCGGCATCAGCGGAGATACGGTGAAGTGCCCTTACTGCGGGACATTTACTACACTGTGAAGAAGTGAGAGCTTTTGCTTGCCGGCAAGAGCTCTTTCTTTGCGATCGGAGGCCGCGGAGACGTGAAGAGGGCGCCCGGTTGTGTCAAAAAACAGCCATAACGCACTGTTTTGGCGCAAAAAAAAAGGGATATCCGACTTTCTCGTCATCGGATATCCCTATTCGGAAAATACCTGCAATTTCATTTACGTGACCTCCTTTTGTATTTTTCTTTATGAACGCTCTAAATATAGTAGAGGTTTTAAAACCTTTCGATCAATTTCTTTTGTTGTCTTTATTATAACAAAGATCTGAAAATAAGCAACTCAAAATTTAAATTATCTGAAAATACAGACTATTACAAACAATTATCAGATATGCAAAAGAGAGGGAGGGGATATCATGATGAAAAACAAGTTATGGATCACG
>DLYC01000063.1:0-5409 GCA_003447895.1 Lachnospiraceae bacterium
CCGGACGGCAAGCTGATCGGCCTTCTGGGCCCTTCCGGCTGCGGAAAGAGCACGACGCTCAACATGATCTGCGGCCTGGAGAAACCCACGGAGGGAAAGATCTTCTTCGGGGACGACGATGTCACAGAGCTTCCTCCGGAGAACAGGGGAGTCGGCATGGTATTTCAGAGCTATGCCCTCTATCCGCATCTGACGGTCCTGCAAAATATCATGTTCCCTCTGGAGAACCGTAAAGGGAAGGACAAGATGAGCAAAGAGGAGATGAGAGCCAAGGCGGCGGAAGCCGCAAGGCTTGTCCAGATCGACCAGCTCCTCGAGAGAAAGCCCAGCGAGCTCTCGGGCGGACAGCAGCAGAGAGTCGCCATTGCAAGGGCCCTTGTGAAAGTTCCCGGAGTCCTCCTTCTCGATGAGCCCCTCTCCAACCTGGACGCGCGCCTGAGACTCCAGACAAGAGAAGAGATCCGGAGGATCCAGAAGGAGACGGGAATTACCACGGTCTTTGTCACGCACGACCAGGAAGAGGCCATGAGCATCTCGGATATGATCGTCGTGATGGAAGCCGGCGTCGTGCAGCAGATCGCGAAGCCGCAGCGGATCTACGAGGATCCGGTCAATCTCTTTGTCGCCAAATTCCTGGGAACGCCTCCGATCAATGTATTTGACGGCGAAGTGAAGGGCGGCATTCTCTATATCGGCAAAGACGCGGTCCTGAAGGTCGCGCCCGACAAGGAGTGGAGAGAGTACGACACCCCCGGCGTCCCACTGAGAGAGGGACCTGTCACGATCGGCGTAAGACCGGAGGGCTTCATCCCCGGAGACGGCGGAAAGCTCCACTGCGGGCTGACAGCCGTGGAAGTCATGGGGCGTGACACCAGCATTGTGGCGACCAACAGCTCGTCCGTGGCCGGAACCATCCGCACGATCGTCAGCACAGAGGTGATCGGGACTGCCAAGGGAAAGACTGTGGATTTTGACCTAAAGCCTCTGCGCACCTACCTCTTTGACAGGGAGACGGGAGAAAGAGTGCGCTGCACATTCTCCGCGCTGAATTAAAAAGGAGAGGACGCGTCATGGATAAAAACAACAACAAAGCCTGGCTCTACCTTCTGCCGGCGCTGGCCTTCCTCGGCGTCTTTATGATCTACCCGCTCTTTGACGTCGTGATCTACTCCATAGAGGAAGGGTACAACTCCGCCTCGCAGACCTATCATGGCATTGGCACTTACAACTACTCCTATGTGCTGAGGGACCCCTACTTTCTGCAGGCCCTCAAGAACACCTTTATCCTGGTCGTGATCACGGTCCCGCTCTCGACGGGAATCGCGCTTTTGATCTCCGTGGGCCTGAACTCGATCACGAAGCTCCGGGACTTCTTCCAGACAGTCTTCTTCCTGCCCTATGTGACCAACACGCTGGCAGTCGGACTTGTCTTTATGATCCTGTTTAAGAAGACGCCGTATTCCGACGGCTTCGCGAACCTCCTCATCACGGCGGTGGGAGGAACCGCGGTGGACTTCATCGACGGACCCTACTGGGCCAAGATGTTCGTCATGTGCTTCTACACGGTCTGGGTCGTCATGCCCTTCAAGATCCTGATCCTCACGAGCGCCCTTGCGAGCGTCAATCAGGACTACTACAAGGCGGCCAGGGTCGACGGAACGTCGAAGCTTAGGATCTTTACAAAGATCACGCTTCCGATGATCTCGCCCATGATCTTCTACCTGGTGATCACCGGATTTATAGGCGCCTTCAAGGCATACAGCGATGTGGTCGCCATTTTCGGAACCGACCTCAACGCGGCCGGCATGAACACGATCGTCGGCTATGTCTACGACATGCTGTACGGCGACAGCGGCGGATACCCGTCCTTCGCGGCAGCCGCGGCGCTGATCCTGTTTGCAATCGTACTGACGATCACGTGTATCAACCTGCTGATCAGCGAGAAGAACACGTACTACGCGTAAAGGAGGAATCACAATGAGTCAAAATACAGATTTCTCCGAGGCTTCGAGACAGGCACAGAGAAACGAAAAGATCCGGAAAGCGGTGACCTATGTGCTGCTGGCCTTCTGGGCTGTGATCGTGCTGTTTCCCTTCTACTGGATGATCCTGACTTCGGTCAAGAGCTACAGCTCCTACAACTCGGAGTACATCCCAAAGCTCTATACGCTGTCCCCTACACTTCAGAACTATTTTGACGCGTTTACGGCGGTGTCCCTGGGAAGGTACTTCCTCAATACGCTGATCTTTACGGTAGTTACGACAGCGCTGATGATGGTTGTCACGGTGCTCGCGGCCTTCGCCTTCGCAAGGCTCAAATTCCGCGGAAAGGACCTTCTCTTTACCCTGTTTCTGTCCCTGATGATGATCCCGAATGAGCTTGTCATCATCACCAATTTCGTGACGATCACGGATGCGGGGCTCCGAAACAGCTACCTGGGACTGATCCTTCCGTCGGTGACATCCGTCTTCTATATCTATCTTTTGAAAGAGAACTTCGAGCAGATTCCGGAGGAGCTCTACAAGGCGGCCAAGGTGGACGGCACCTCGGACTTCAAGTACCTGTGGAAAGTCATGCTGCCGATCTGCCAGCCCACGATGGTGACCATCGCGATCCTGAAGGTCATCGAGTGCTGGAATTCCTATGTGTGGCCGCGTCTGATCACAGACGATGAGGCCTATTTCCTGGTCTCCAACGGCATCCAGGAAATCCGCGAGAACGGATTCGGCCGCGAGAATATCCCCGCAATGATGGCGGCGGTCGTGGTCATCTCCATCCCGCTCATCGTATTGTTCCTCATCTTCCACAAGAAGATCATGGCAGGTGTTTCGAGAGGAGGGACCAAAGGATGAAATTTCCAAAGAGAGCTGTGGCGATTGCGGCCGCAGCAGCGCTTACGGCGTCACTTCTGACCGGCTGCCACGGATCGCGCGGCAGAGCGGCCTTCAAGGCACCGGAAGTGTTTGACGACTACCAGAAGATCGAGCTGACCTTCTGGGCCAAGAATGATACCAACAAGACGCAGACGGCGATCTATGAACAGGCGATCACGGACTTCGAAAAGCTGTATCCCAACATCGAGGTCAATATGCGCCTGTACACGGACTACGGCAAAATATACAACGACGTCATAACCAACATCTCCACCAATACGACGCCCAACGTCTGTATCACCTATCCGGACCATATCGCGACCTATATGACGGGAGAGAATGTTGTGGTGCCTCTGGACTCTTTGATGACCGACGCCAAGTACGGGCTGAACGGCTCCGCCCTTCGCTTCGACGGGCCCTCCAAGGAGGAGATCGTCCCGCAGTTTCTGTCCGAGTGCGCGATCGGGGGCATGACCTACGCGCTTCCTTTCATGCGCTCCACGGAGGCCCTGTATATCAATAAAGACCTTGTGGAGAAGCTCGGCTACGAGGTGCCGGACATTCCCACCTGGGATTTCATCTGGGAGGTATCCGAGGCGGCGGCCAGGAAAGGGGCGGACGGCATCTATCCGGCAAACGGGCAGAAAGTCATGATCCCCTTCATCGACAAGTCCACGGACAACATGATGATCCAGTTGCTGAGGCAGAGGGAGGCAGGCTATTCCAACGAAAACGGGGAGGTGCTCCTCTTTAACGACACGACAAGAGAGATCCTGAAGGACGTCGCGGCGCACGCGAAGACGGGGGCCTTCTCGACCTTTAAGATCTCGAGCTATCCGGCCAACTTCCTCGACGCGGGGCAGTGCGTGTTTGCCATCGATTCCACGGCCGGCGCGACCTGGATGGGAAGCCATGCGCCCCTCTCCGATATCAGCAAGGATAAGTTTGTGGAATTTGACACGGAAGTCAGGATGTTCCCCCAGTATGACCCCGAAAATCCCAAGATAATCTCTCAGGGCCCGTCTGTGTGTATTTTCAACAAGGAGGACCCGCAGGTGGTCCTGGCCTCCTGGCTCTTTACCCAGTACCTTCTCAGCAATGAAGTTCAGATCGCCTATTCCCAGACGGAAGGCTATGTCCCGGTGACCCTGAAGGCGCAGAATTCAGAGGAGTATCAGGACTATCTGTCCCGCGAAGGGGAGAACAACGAATTCTACTACGATGTCAAGATCCAGGCGGCCAAGCTTCTCATCGACAACGTGCAGTACACCTTCGTGACGCCGGTCTTCAACGGCTCCACGTCGCTGCGCGACGCCGCGGGACAGCTGATCGAGAACGTGACCAAATCCGTGCGAAGAAAGGCGACGGTGGACGACGCCTACCTCGATGACCTCTTTGATGATGTGACATCCCTTTACCGCCTGGACCAGACCAGTATGCGCCAGAACGCGGCCGAGGGAGGGACCGGCGACATGGGACCTCTTCCGACGGCCTCCAAGGTGCTTCTGATCACGCTGGCGGTTGCCTGGATCCTGATCGGAGCCTACTACATCCGGGGAAAGATCAAGGCGGCATCGGAGCCGTGAATTGATTTATAGCGCGTTTTCGCTATAATAGAAGTGGTTTTGGCTGTATTTTGGCCAAATCGAGCAACTTGTTGAGTCTGCGTGCCGCGGGACGGATGCGCTGCGGCAGCGGAACCGGAAAGCGCGAAGCGCTAAAGCGCTTCGACAAAGGAGGAAACATGAAAAAGGCAATTGTAGTAATGCTGACCGGCGCTATGATGCTGGCGGCAGTCGCGTGCGGAAATAACAACACCTCTTCTTCCGCACCGGCAACACCGGCCGCGGAGACACCTGCGGAGGAGACTGAGGCGGAGCCCGCGGAAGAGACCGTGGAGAGCGATGTCGCGGAGGAGACACAGAGTGAGGCACCCGTGATCACGGAGGAGCCCATGGACTATGCGGCCTATGCGGCGGCGGAAATCGACAGCGAAGTCGTAATTCGCGGCGCGATCCAGGCCAAGCAGGCTTATTACGAGGAGCAGGGCACGGCCAGCGTCTATCTTCAGGATGAGAACGGCGGCGCTTATTTCCTGTATAACCTTCCCTGCACGCCCAAGGAGTATGAGCTGATGGAAGTCGGCAAGATGATGCGCGTCAAGGGCTATAAGGCGGAGTGGTCCGGCGAGATCGAAGTCATCGACGCAGTCTGGATGTTCGAGGACGGCGAGTACATCGCTGAGGCGGAAGATGTCACAGCGCTTCTGGGAACGGATGAACTCATCAACAAGCAGAACAAGTTCGTCTCCTTCAAGGGCGTCAAGATTGAGCCCATCGGCGACGACGGCGCGGCATTTCTCTACAACTATGACGGATCCGGCCAGGAAGGCGATGACCTCTACTTCAACGTCTCCGTGAACGGAAACACCTATACCTTCACCGTGGAGTCCTATCTGTGCGGACCCGACACGCCGGTTTACAAGGCCATAAAGGACCTCAAGGTCGGCGATGTTGTCGATCTGGAAGGCTTCCT
>DLYC01000063.1:5566-6264 GCA_003447895.1 Lachnospiraceae bacterium
AAAAATTTTATGGTGCCAGGCACCTTTTTTAGGTTCTACCTATATTCGACCCCTCCTCCCTTGTCTCAGAGGGCAAAAAAGTCCATTATGAAAGCGGAGAGAGAACACAGCTGTGGACGCGAAACGACGAGAAACGAAAACCGTGGAAAAATCGTGAACCTTGGAGGAGTGAAGATGAAAAACTTCGGCGGAATGTCACTTGTAAAGAAGATCAGTGTAACGGGAATGGGGATCGCCCTGTTTGTTGTGCTCACGCTTTGCGTGCAGGTCCCGGTCTTTGAGAATTACTACCTGTGCCTCGGCTACATTGCCATGGCGGTCTACCTCTACAGTATCGGAACTGTCAGCGGAACGATCGTCGGGACGGTCGGCGTGATCCTCTACTGCGTCCTGACCAGTGGCCTGCGGGGCATGCCGGGCTGGGCGGCCGGAAACGTCGTAATCGGAATTGCGCTGGGAAATTTCTTCAAATTGATAAAAGGAAAGAAAATGAATGCGGCCTTGTGGCTGATTTCTGTTATAGTAATTGTAGCGGCGACGGCAGCGGGAATTCTCGGCGTGAAATCCCTGACAGAGCACCTTCTGTACGCGCAGCCCTTCCTTGTGAGAGCGGCCAAGAACATCTACGCCTTCACGGCCGACGCGTTTGTGCTGGCGGCGAGCCTTCCGCTCTGCGTCTTTTTGGACAAGAGGATCGG
>DLYC01000063.1:6381-9460 GCA_003447895.1 Lachnospiraceae bacterium
TATGAAAAATGACTACGAATTCGGAAACTACCTGTATGAGCTTCGAAAGAGCGCCGGAATGTCCCAGGCGCAGCTGGCCGGAAAGCTCGGCGTTACCAACAAGGCGGTATCCAAGTGGGAAAACGGAAAAGCCAAGCCGTCCACCCGCGCCATAGTGGAACTTGCCGCGCTGTTTGACATTTCCGCAGACGAGCTGCTGCGTGTCCGAAATGAGGAGAAGAAGATGAAAATTACCAAAATAGTGATCACCGGAGGTCCCTGCGCCGGAAAGACAACAGCCCTGAGCTGGATCCAGAACGCGTTCGCAGAGAGAGGGTATGACGTTCTCTTTGTGCCGGAGACGGCGACGGAACTGATCAGCGGAGGCGTCGCGCCGTGGACCTGCAGGACCAATTCCGACTATCAGCACTGCCAGATGCGCTTTCAGCTGGAGAAGGAGAAAGTCTTCGAAATGGCCGCCAGGGCCATGAAGAAGGACAAGGTCCTGATCGTCTGCGACAGGGGAGCCCTCGACAACAAGGTCTATATGGATGAGGCGACGTTCGCTGCCGTCCTTCGGTCGGTTGGCACCAATGAGGTGGAGCTTCGCGACCAGTATGACGCTGTCTTCCATCTGGTCACAGCGGCCAAGGGCGCCGAAGAGTTCTACACGACGGCCAATAACACCGCGAGAACAGAGGGCATCAAGGAGGCGGCGGAGATGGATGACAAGTTTATCGCCGCCTGGACCGGACATCCGCACCTGCGGGTGATCGACAACTCCTCGGACTTTACCGAGAAGATGAAGCGCCTGATCGCGGAGATCGCCTTCTTCCTGGGAGAGCCGGAGCCCTTCGAGATCGAGCGCAAATATCTCATCGAATACCCGGATCTCAAGTGGCTGGAGTCCCTGCCCAACTGCGAGAAAGTGGACATTATCCAGACCTATCTCAAGGCGGACGGCAAGGAGGAAGTCCGGGTGCGCCAGCGCGGAAACGACGGACACTACATCTATTACCAGACCAAAAAACAGAAGGTCGACGATCAAAAACGCCTTGAGAGCGAGAGAAGGATCACGAAGGACGAGTATCTGAACCTTCTGATGAACGCGGACACGACCATAGGCCAGATCCGGAAAGCCAGATACTGTCTCACCTACAACAATCGATATTTTGAGATCGATGTGTACCCCTTCTGGAACGACAGGGCGATCATAGAGACGGAGCTCCGCGACTGGAACGAGGAGATTGAGTTTCCCAAAGAGATTAAGATCATCCGGGAAGTGACCAATGACCCGGCTTACAAGAACGCATCTTTGGCAAAACACAGACCGGAATAAGAGCATACCGCCGGCGGGAAAGCTGCCGGAAACTGTTTCGATTATTGGAGGGGCCGCCGGAAAGGCGGCCTCTTTTTTGAAAGCGTGGCGCCTGCGCGGCGGGGCTTGACGGGAAGCGGCCGGCGCGCGGGTCCTTTTCAGGAAAAAAATGAAACTTATGGATTTTCTAAGTTTCGATTAAGCTTCACATGGAATAATGGGCACAGTAAAACGAAAGGGAGGTGAGAATACAGATGGTACAGAACAAGATCCTCACGAATGAACCGATCCGATACCGGCACGAGTGGAAGCACGAGATCTCCCGGGCAGACCTGATCGCCATCAGGCAGAGGCTGAGGGCAGTCGCGAAGTCGGATCCCCATGCGACGAACGGGAAATACCTGATACGGAGTCTGTATTTTGACAATATAAACGACAAGGCGCTAAGAGAAAAAACGGACGGCGTAAACCGGAGAGAGAAATTCCGGATCCGATATTACAACGAAGACCCGAACGCGGTCATGCATTTGGAAAAAAAGAGCAAGCTGAACGGACTTGGCACCAAATACTCGGCGCCCCTCACAGTGGAGCAGGCACAGAAGATCGTGGACGGCGACATCGACTGGATGATGGATTCGCCCCATCCGCTGATCCAGGAGCTCTACTGCAAGATGCGGTCCCAGGGAATAAAGCCCATGACGATCGTCGATTACATCAGGGAGCCCTACATATACGGGCCGGGAAATGTCCGGGTCACCTTCGATTACGACATCCGGACAGGCCTTCGGAGCACGGACTTTCTAAACCCCGACTGCGTGACGATCCCGGCGGGCGACGCGGGAATCATCCTGGAAGTCAAGTGGGACGACTTTCTTCCCTCCATCATAAGGGACGCGGTGCAGACGCCCGGAAGGCGCGTGTGCGCGTTCTCCAAATACGCGCAGTGCAGGATCTACGACTGATACGGCGGTTATCAGGATTTATAAAGAAAAGAGGTAAATAAAATGACATTTTCAGACATCTTCAAATCAAGCTTTCTTGCAAACGTTACTGCGGTCAGTATGTTTGATATGGTACTGGCCATGCTTCTGGCTTTTGGCCTCGGCGTGTTCATCTACCTGATCTACAAAAAGACTTACGCGGGCGTCATGTACTCCTCCACATTCGGAGTGACACTGGTAGCCCTGACAATGATCACGACTCTCGTGATCCTGGCCGTCACCAGCAACGTCGTGCTCTCCCTTGGTATGGTCGGTGCGCTGTCCATCGTCCGATTCCGAACGGCGATCAAGGAGCCCCTCGATATCGCGTTCCTGTTCTGGTCGATCGCGGGCGGCATCGTCCTTGCGGCAGGCATGATCCCGCTGGCGGTTTTCGGAAGCGTGCTGATCGGCCTGATCATCCTGTTCTTCTCCAATCACAGGGAGAGTACAAGCCCTTACATTGTGGTCCTTGAATGCAATGATCACGAGAGTGAAGAAAAAGCGGTGGCCTTCCTCAAGGAGAACACAAGCAAGTGCACAGTGAAGAGCAAAACCGCCCGAAAGGGCAGCGTCGAGCTGAACCTCGAAGTCAGACTTAAGGATGACAACACCGATTTTGTCAACGAACTTGCGGGAATCGAAGGTGTCGGCAGCGCCGTGCTCGTAAGCTACAACGGCGACTACATGGGATAAGGGACAAAAAAGACAAGAAGTCGAATCGGAAGGCCGGCCGACAGGTTAACGACAGTTTAACGGGTCGGGCGGCCTTTCCGGAAATTCGGCATGGAGGGAATTTCCG
>DLYC01000271.1:0-6047 GCA_003447895.1 Lachnospiraceae bacterium
CCGGCGCAGAGGAGGCGGACGAATACCTTCGAGCCGTCGCGAAGCGCTCGCAGTCCAAGGAGAAATCCGACCCCACGCTTTACAAAAACGGTTGGGATGATGCCGCACAGCCTGCCTCGGCGCAGGCTGAAACTGCACAGTCCACTGCGGCTCGGGACGAAACTGCACAGTCCACCGTGGCACAGGATGCCGCCGGGACTACGGCGGAGCCAAAAGACAATCCATCCCAGGGCTCCCCTCAACCGGACCGGAAGCTCTATACCATCATGATCTACATGGTCGGCTCCAATCTCGAGAGCCGCATGGGAAATGCCACCAGGGATATAGAGGAAATCGATGAGGCGGGGCTGACTTTTGACAACTATAATGTGGTGCTATACACGGGCGGGAGTGCGCGCTGGGTCTCGGATGTCCCGAGCGACTGCAACGCGGTTTTGGACATGTCGCGACGGGGCGGCGAGCGGATCGTCGCCCGGACCAAGGAGAGCGCCAACATGGGGGACCCCCGGACACTCGCATCGTTCCTTCAGTTCTGCGACGAGAACTATCCGGCGGAGCACAACGCGCTGATTCTGTGGGACCACGGCGCAGGCCCGCTCCTGGGCTACGGCTCGGATGAGATCTATGACTCGGATTCGCTGCTTCTGACGGAAATGTCGGAGGCAATGGAGGCCTCCCCCTTTGGCCAAAAGACAGAAGGAGACAGGAAACTCGACTTCGTGGGTTTTGACGCATGCCTGATGTCCTGCCTCGAGAGCATGGAAGTGTGGTCCCAATATGCGGATTACTACGTCGCGTCCCAGGAGCTCGAGCCGGGGGCGGGGTGGGACTATGCCTTTCTGAAGGTTCTGGACGAGGCCGCCTACGTGCAGACGGGTGACGCGCAAGCGCCCGGCGCCACGCAGCAGGACACAGAGTCGCAGCCGAACCGGCCTGCAGCAGAGGCCGCCTCCGCGCAGACGGTTGCCGCCCCCGCAATCACCGCCCGCATTCTCGACACCTTCAGGGACTACTATGCCCAAGAGCGCTCCGCCACCTACGATCCGGACCTGACGCTGGCCTGCGTGGACCTCTCCAAAGTGAGGGCTGTTTCCGAGGCCCTCGACGAGATGGCGGACAGGATGAACAGTTCCCTGCGCGGCGGCGAGTACGCGGAGATTATGAAGCGGCGCGCGGATTCCAAGGGATTTGGCCTTGCGGAGAATTCCAAGGGACAGGTGTCCTACAACTATGATCTTGTGGACATGGGGGATCTGGCCGACCACATGAAGGAGGTCTACCCGCAGGAAGCGGAGGAGATTACGGCGGCGCTGGGCGACGCTGTGGTCTCGCAGTATACGAATCTGGAGAAGGCAAGCGGGATCTCTCTGTATTTTCCCTTCAGGAACAAAGGACAGTACTTGTCGATGGGAAGCTACTATGCGCAGATCATGCAGGAGACGAAGGCTGCGCTTCGGTATTTGAGTTTTTTGACGGCGAGCAGGAAGAACTGGGTCAGGGAGAAGGCGAGGGACTGGGCGCTTGGGACGCCTGTCGATCGGGGAGACGAGTACACGCTGCAGCTGACAAAGGAGCAGATCGAGAACAGTGTCGCTGTCTACTATACGATCCTGGATGATGAAAGGGATAGAGAGACCGGGAGGTGTTCGACAAGGGTTAAGCGATGCAGGATCGAGCCGGACCGGGACGGCGTGATCCATTTGAGCAAGTCGCTGCCGCTCATTTTTGCGCAGGTCGGCGATCAGAAAGCGTTCCTTAGGGCAGAGCAGATCGAGTCCGACAGAAAGCGCTCTGTATATAAAACCATAAATGTCAGCCTCTTCAGCGATGTCACATACCTTGAGCACAGAGATGACATCGAGGAGATTCCGATCACGATCCTCTTCAGTATCGATCATAAGACAGGGGACCTGCAGATTCTGAACATCACGGGCGACGATCCGGGAATCGGCCTGGGCGGAAAGAGCACTGTGGAGATCGGGGACTGGGAAGAACTGGTCGGCTACACAGGCAATGAAGCCGCGATCCCCACGCGTGACGCGGAGGGGAGGCTGCTCCCTTTCAGCGAATGGAACCGCTCGCCTGTACAGACATGGAGCAGCTGTCCTATTGACAGCAGGTTTGAGGTTGTCGCAATCAGGTCCGATGAGATTCATGCAAGTCTCGTCTGCCAGATTGAGATCGAAGATATCAACGGCGAGTTCTACGCTTCGGAGCTTGTGGAGCTTCCGGGCCCTTCCAGGATGCGCACAGTGGAAACAGAAACCGAAAACGGCACATTATCTTTAGCGGTCTACTCAGATCACGCGGAAGTAACGGGCTATACGGGGACGGATGACGTGATCGAAGTGCCGGGAGAGGTTGACGGAGAACCGGTCACCGCAATAGACGGCAATTTTTCTGTTTATAACTTTTACGGATCAGATGCTTATACGCCTGTGAAGGAGATCATACTGCCGGATACGATCACCTCGATTGGAAGCGGTTCATTCAGCACATGCCAGAATCTGGAGAAGATCCGGATGCCGGCGAGCCTTGCGCAGATCGGCGACGGGGCCTTCATGCACTGTATTTCTCTCACGGAGATCGAGATTCCCGAAGGGGTGAAGAGTATCGGGAAATGTGCGTTTGCTTACTGCCTGTCGCTTAATGAGATCCGGATTCCGGAGTCGCTCGAGCGGATCGGCGACGGTGTATTTATGGGCTGTCCAAATCTGGCCCGCTTTACAGGCGCTCCCGTCACCAAGGCGTGCAGGACCGAATCCGGGCTCCTCTACTCGGCGGACGGAAGGACGCTCCTTGCCTACAGCGGGGAAGCCGGCACAGAGTGTACGGTGGCGGACGGAACGCAGACAATCGGATACGGCGCATTTGCCAGGGCGCACATCAGGGAGATTACGTTCCCGGACTCTGTTCGCGAGGTTGAGGGCTATGCCTTCTATCAGTGCACTTCACTTGCTATGCCGGAGCTGCCCGAAGGGCTTCTCAAAGTCGGAAGGCATGCCTGGGACACGAGACCACGGACTCTCAAGGACGAAGAGGTGTCCGAAGAAGCAGTGGAGATTCACATACCGGCGTCGCTGGAGGAGATCGGAGAGCACTCTTTTGACACCTATGTGAACAGAAGATTTCGCGTAGCGGACGAAAACCGGCACTACAGCGAACGGGACGGATTTCTGATGAACAAGGCCGGTGACACGGTGCAGCAGGCAGCTTCCAATGCGGAAGGAACGGTGGTCATTCCGGAGGGGACGGTCTCCTATTCGGAGGACATTTTGTGGTATTACCTGAATTACAGAGACAGCTTCAATATTGATATTCCGAAGCGGGAAATCTATATTCCCGCCTCGGTGATCCGCTTTGAAGAGCCTCCGTCGGTGTCTGTTTACCCGGAAAAATTCAGCAGTATGCACTGCGCCAGATTTCTCTATCACTGCCCGGAGGGGTCCCGTGCGGAGCAGTATGCAAAAGAAAAAGGGCTGACATACACGACGGATATGTCGGTAAAGACCGGCGAAGCGCAGGTGGAGACAGAGAAGGGAAGGCTGTATTTTGACCTGTTTGGGGACCATGCGGCCCTCGTAGGGTATAACGGAGATGACGAGGAACTCGTCCTTCCGCAGGAAGCGGAGGGAGTGCCGCTGACGGTGATCGGGAATGGAGTGAAATCCGTAAGCTCGATTCTCCCGGATGAACTCTATCATTTCACAAGCCTTTCAAAGATCGTCATTCCGGAGGGCGTCACGCAGATCAAAGACAATGCGCTCTGCGGGGTTTACAGCGCGGAGATTATCCTTCCGTCTACTCTGAAAGTCCTGGGCAGAAGTGCCATCGTCTCATCGAAGCCGGTGACCCTGCCTGACGGAATCGAAGTGCTGGGAAGAGAATGCGTATCCGGTGTGCTCAAGGGGGAACGATTTGTTGTCAGGCCTTCTTTGCGGCAGATTGACAGCGGCGCCTTTAATGAAGCGCGGGTCAGGAAGTTTGTACAGAGGGGGGAGAATGCCAGATACAGCGTCCGGGACGGCATTCTTTTTAACGCCGACGGCACAGAGCTCCTAAGTTACCCCATGACAGGGAAGAGTGAGGTCTCTGTGCCCGAGGGGGTCCTCGGAATCGGAGACAGCGCCTTCTGTGAGAGAAGCACAGTGCAGAGAATTGTCCTTCCGTCCTCCCTGCAGTATATCGGGGAAGGGGCGTTTGAGGACTGCATTGCTCTGACAGAGGTGATTTTTGGCGAGGGCACAAGGCTCGATTATATCGGAGAGTCGGCTTTCTATTTCTGTGATACGCTTTCTGAGATTACGCTGCCGCCGGTGATGGACATCGGGAAGTCGGCGTTTCAATTCTGCAGGCAGTTAAAAGAGGTGACCTTTGCGGAGGGGACACTTTCGATCGGAGATTCAGCGTTCTATCGGACCGGTGTTGCGGCACCGGTATTTCCGGACAGTCTGCAGAGCATCGGGCAAAGTGCATTTGACAGTTACGAGGACGGGCTTCTCCCTGACAGCGCGCAGATCATCCGCATTCCGGCGCATGTGACGGTAATCGGAGATTATGCGTTTTCAAGTATCGGAAATACGGCTTTCGAGGTAGACGAGGGAAATACGGTCTTTTCGGCGGAGGACGGCCTTCTCATGGACCGGGATCAGAGCACGGTGGTCTTGTGTCCCTCGGGACGGACGGGCACCGTCACGATTCCGGAAGGGACTGCGTTTATAAGAAACTTTGCTTTCATCGATGCCTTCGGAGTTACCGATGTGGTGATCCCGGACAGCGTTGTCTATATCGGCACGGAGAATTTCGATCGGAATAACGTCACATTTCACTGCAGCGAAGATTCGTATGCGTGGAGATTCGCGCTCGAGAACGGGTTCGACGTAGAGTAATTCAGGGGGCGGAACCGGCGGCGCCGCGGCTCGATTCCACGTGATTATCGACCTCAGTCTGCAAATGACACAAGAAGGAAATAAAATGCTTCTCATCTGGATTCCGGTCAGCGTGCTGGCTATGTATTTTGTCCTGAATATGGTGTACGGGAAGCTTTGGAAAAACGGCCTCAGGGCGGAACTTCGCTTTGAGGAGCGGGACGTGGAGGAAGGCGACGTGGCCACACTGGTGGAAACCGTGACCAATGACAAGCTCCTCCCGCTGCCCGTCATCAAGCTGTCCTTTAAGATGGACCGCTCGCTGGTGATCGACGAGGACCGAAACGCGACGGTGTCGGACAAAACGAACGTGATGGAATTTTTTGGCCTGAGCGGGCATGAAGAGGTCACAAGAAGGCAGCCTGTCCGGGCGGCCAAAAGGGGATATTACCTGATCAGCGAGGCGGGCATTGCCCTTCCGGATTTCTTCACGGAGGGGGTGCGCTACCTTGGTACGAGCCAGGCGGCGTCGCTCCTTGTCTGCCCGCGGATGCTGGACGACGATGTGACTTTGGACATCTCCAGACAGATCGTCGGCGAGATTGTGTCGAGAAACCGGCTGTATCAGGACGTCTTTTCATTCAGGGGAATCCGGGAGTACACGAACGGGGACCCGCTCAGCGCCATCAACTGGAAGGCGTCTGCCAGGACCGGCGATTACATGGTCAACATCAGGGACTACACGTGCGGCCAACACATCCGGTTTCTGCTCGATCTGGAGCCACCGTCGATCCGCTACAGCGAAGAGCGCCTGGAACAGGGGATCCGCCTGGCCTACACGCTGGCCGGCCGGTGCATACAGGCGCAGATCCCGGTCAGCCTCGCGTCCAACGGAAGGGACGTGATCACGGGCAGGGAAGTGGCGACGTCATCGGGAAGCTCCGAGCGGCACCTCGGCGCGATCGGCGAGGCGCTCGCCAGGGTCAGCCTGTCCGCAAAACCGCGGCCGTTTTCGGACCTCATCCGGGAGGAGAGAATGACTCTGGAGGCAGGGGCAGCCATCCCCGGCACAGACGCCGGCCAAAACATAGCCCTGTGCCTGATCTCCTCCGGCCAGACCGATGCGCTTCTCGCGGAGGCGGATGCGCTCGCCCGATTCTGCGCCGGGCAGGGCGGAGG
>DLYC01000271.1:6174-8567 GCA_003447895.1 Lachnospiraceae bacterium
GGAATTTGAACCGCTGGGTTCGAAAGAGGAGCGAGCGGGCGGCGCAGCCGACGAGGCCGCAGAGGTCGAATGCGTCCAAAATGGGCGGCGACGGCGAATAGGGAGAGATTCTATGGAGAATAATCGAACCGCCGGTGAGCGCACAGGACTGCGCTTGATCCGGATTCTGACCAATATCGTGATGCTGGTGGGCTCAGCGGCGGCGCTCGGCCTGCTCGTCGGCGCGCCGCGCCCGGCCCTGGCGGCCATCTGCCTCTTCATGGCAGCTGCCGCGCCGGCGGCCGACCGGCTGCAGCACCGGGTCCGCTCCTTCCGCGTCTACATGGCCCTCTGTCTGGTTTTTGTCGCCCTGACGGCACTTGTGGGGAAACTTGCGGTTCCGAGGATCCTGATCCCGCTCGTTGTGATCAGCCTTGCGGAGGTCTGGTGCCTCTACGAGGGCCGGATCTCGCAGAGGCCCGCCTTTGTTCCAAACCCGTTCTACCTGGTGCTTCCGATCCTCATCTGGCTTGTGGGAACTTTCAGCGGTATCCCCGGACTGCGGGCTCTGGCTTTTGGCATGGAGACTGCACTGGTACTCCTGTTTCTGGCCTGGCACAACCAAAAAAGCCTGGAGCGCACATATTACGCCGCCTCCGAGAGAGCGCGGGTGCCGTACGGGAAGATCCGGCGCCTCAACGCGGGGCTTCTGTTTCTTTATCTGGCTGCGGCACTTCTTTTGTGCGTGGGACTCACGGCGGTGTGCTCCGAGGAGGGGACTGTTTTTTGGCTCATAGAGGGAGTCGTGATGGTGATCGGCCTGATCGTCGGGGCAATCTTATGGCTCTTTATGATGCTGTTTGGCTGGATGAGCGGCCAAGGCGGGGGTGCTGCGGCGCCGATCAATCCCTTTAACCTCGAGGTGGCGGCGGAAAGGTATCCGTGGCTTCACATGCTCTGGACTGTCGTGCAGTGGGCGTTTGTCGCGGCCGGCGCGGCGCTGATCGTTTACATGATCTATTGGAGCCTGTACAATCTGTACTACAGTTTCCTGGCCGTGGACCCGGAGACCGGCGACACGAGAAAGCGCCACCACGCCAGGGAAAAGAGGCGGAAGATCCCTGCCGGGGAGGCGCGGCTGTCCGAGCGGCTTCCCATGCTCGCGGGAATCGGGCCGGCGGCGGGAATCCGCAGGGCGTATATCTCCCTGGTCCGCACCTACCCGGGTGGCACCAAGGTACCCGCGTCCTACACGCCGTCGCAGATCGAGTTCGCGGTGGCGGGAGACGAGGCGCTGGAGGAGGAGTGGCGGGAAATCCACCGCCTCTACGAGAAGGCCAGGTTCGCGCCCCGGCTGACAGACCGCGGGGACCTGCAGCGCATGCGGGAACTGGTGCGGCGAAGGAGAGAGGCGGAGCAGCGCCGGCAGGAAATGATCAAGCGAAAGCTGCTGTGAAAGGGCGCACGGGTACGCGGGCGTGGCCGGAAGAATCACGCAGGAGCCGGAGGTACCGGGCCGCGGGCGCGGCCGGAAACATCGCGCGGGACCCGGGCAACGATATCAGATCGAAAATTTCAGGAGGACCGGACATGGAAACCAGGCAGGATAACTCTATACGTGCCAAAATATTGACCATCGAGGAAAACATCGCAAAGGTCATGGTCGGCTGTGAGGACGTGACCCGGCTGATCATGACGGCGCTGATCACCGGCGGGCACGTGCTGCTCGAAGACCTTCCGGGCACGGGCAAGACGACGCTGGCGAGGACGCTGGCAAGATCTTTGGACGTCCGGTATCAGAGGATCCAGTTCACGCCGGACCTTCTGCCGACGGATATGACGGGCCTTTCCGTGTACAGCCAGGCGAGCGGGGAGTTTACGTTCCGGCCGGGGCCTATATTTTGCAATATTCTGCTGGCGGATGAGATCAACAGGGCGACGCCCAGGACGCAGGCGGGGCTTTTGGAGTGCATGGAGGAAAAGCAGGTGACGACCGACGGCGTCACGCGGCCATTGCCGGAGCCGTTCTTCGTGATCGCGACGCAGAACCCGATCGAGACCGCGGGCACTTTTCCGCTGCCCGAGGCGCAGATGGACCGCTTTTTGATGAAGTTGTCCATCGGGCTTCCGGATGAGGAGAACGAGCGGAGGATTCTGGAGCGGTCGCTGGCCAGAAGCGCCGGGACCGTCGCGCGCGGGGACCTGCGCGACCAGGAAACCAGGCAGGAAATCCGCGGGCGCGCCGGCTGGGAGACGGACATTTCCGCGGTTGCTGACGCGGAGACGATTATGCTTGCGCGGCAGGAGGCGGGCAGGGTGCAGGTGTCACAGGACCTGATCCGCTATATTTTGGCGCTGGTCAAGGCCACAAGGGAGAGGCCGGATATTGAGGCGGGCGTAAGTCCGCGCGGCAC
>DLYC01000069.1 GCA_003447895.1 Lachnospiraceae bacterium
GAGATGAGCAGAAAGATCGCGGCAAACCCTGAGATCAGCGGGGAGGAAGCGGAAGCGACCGCAAGGCAGGTCGCGCTGGCGGCCCTCAAGTACGGCGACCTGTCGAACCAGGCCTCCAAGGACTATATTTTCGATATCGCGAGATTTACTTCCTTTGAGGGAGATACCGGCCCCTACATCCTCTACACGATCGTCCGGATCAAATCGATCCTGGCCAGATACGCGGCGGAAGAAGGAGCAAAACCGGTGAAGGAGTGCGCGATCGCGGCGGCGGGAAGCAAGGCGGAGAAAGATCTTATGACAGACCTCGCCGGATTTAACGCGATGATGGACAATGCCTTTTACGAGATCGCGCCTCACCGCGTCTGTGCCTATATTTATCAGCTCTCCAACGACTTCAACAGCTTCTATCATTCCACGCGCATCCTGGCGGAGGAAGACAGGGCCCAAAAAGAGAGCTGGATCGCGCTTTTGAAGCTGACACACGATATTTTGAGCACCTGCATAGATGTGCTCGGATTTACGGCCCCCGAGAGAATGTGAGTCCGCGTGTCTTTCTGTGATTTACAGAAATTGCAAAAGATGCTAATTTAGTAAGAGGTATTAGTATAAACCATATAGAAATACATGGAGAATCGTTATGGCTTCCGGAAAAGTTATGATCTTTATGGGCGACGGCTACGGTAAATCTGCCGCAGCGCTCGGAATCGCTATGAAAAGGGCGTCCCGGGGGGATCGCATTGTCATTATCCAGTTTCTCAAGGGAAAAGGAATGACCGACAGTGAATTTACAAAACGCCTTGAACCCGAGATCAAATTGTTCAGATTCGAGAAGTCTGATGCGGACTACATGGACAGGTCCCCTGAGGAACAGGAAGAAGCGGCTGTCAATATCCGAAACGGCCTCGGATTCGCAAGGAAGGTCCTGACTACGGGAGAGTGCAATCTTCTGATCCTCGATGAGGTCCTGGAGGTTGTCAATAAAGGGATCATTTCCGTGGATGATCTGAAGGAGCTTGTGGAGTCGGGCAATGATACGGATGTGATCATAACCGGCAGCGAAATGAATGTGGAAGTGTGCAGATTTGCCGACAGGATCTCGGAGATCTGTAATGTGCAGTTCAGAAACTTCTGATCTTAGGCGCGGGCGCGTAAGGCTCTTTACTTGCGCGGCGGACCGGGAAGGAATATGAGTTTTCAGTCAATCGGTATTCATGAACGGAAGGAAAGTAAAATGTCAGTATTTAAAGGATCTGCAGTAGCTATTGTCACACCTTTTAAGGATTCGGACCAGTCGGTCAACTACGACGCGTTTGCCGATCTGATCGATTATCAGATCGATCACGGGACGGATGCGATCGTTGTCTGCGGCTCGACCGGAGAGGCCGCCACAATGACCGAGCAGGAGCATCTGGATGTATGCAAGTTCTGTATTGATCATGTGAACAAGCGTGTACCGGTCGTGGCCGGAACAGGATCCAACAGGACCCAGACGGCTGTGGAGCTCTCCAAAGAGGTCGCGGGCTATGGCGCGGACGGACTCCTTCTGATCAGCCCTTACTATAACAAAGGCACACAGGAAGGTATATACGGACACTTTAAGATGACGGCGGACGCGGTACCGGGAACACCTGTCATTCTTTACAACGTGCCCAGCAGGACCGGCGGAAATGTCCTCCCTCAGACGGTGGCACGCCTTGTCAAAGATGTTCCCAACATCGTGGGGATCAAGGAAGCCAGTGGAGATATCAGCCAGGTCGTAAAGCTCATGACGCTCTGCGACGGAAATATCGATCTGTATTCCGGAAATGATGACCAGGTCGTTCCGCTCATGTCCATGGGCGGGATCGGTGTGATCTCCGTTGTCGCTAACGTCGCCCCTAAGGCAATGCATGACCTTTGTCAGAAATTCTTTGACGGAGACGTAAAGGGTGCCGCGAAGATCCAGAGACAGACCCTTGAGCTCTTTGAGGCGCTGTTTAGTGAAGTGAATCCGATTCCGGTAAAGAAAGCGGTCAACCTGATGGGCATTAACGCGGGACCTCTTCGCATGCCTCTCACAGAGCTGACCCCTGCAAACACTTTGAAGCTTGAAACAGCAATGAAAAACTTTGGAATAATCTGACGGAGGGAATCTATGAGCAGAGTGATCTTACACGGATGCAGCGGCCGCATGGGCCACATCATTACGGAGATCTGCGCGGCAGATCCCGGGACAGAGATCGTCGCCGGCGTAGACGCGTTCGGAGATGCCTATGCGGACTACCCGGTTTACCGCACACTCGATGAGTGCCCGGAAGCGGATGTCGTCATTGATTTTTCAAACGCTTCGGCGGTCGAAGGACTGCTTCGTTACTGCGTGAAGAAGAAACTGCCGGTGGTAGTCTGTACGACCGGTCTGTCCCCGGAGCAGGCAGCGGTTCTGGACCGCGCCTCGGAGGTGACGGCCGTTCTCAAATCCGCCAATATGTCTCTTGGAATCAACCTGATCGAGGCACTCCTCGCGCAGGCGGCCCCCAAACTTGCGGCGGCGGGATTTGACATCGAGATCGTGGAGAAGCACCACAACCAGAAGGTGGACGCGCCCAGCGGCACAGCACTCGCCCTCGCGGACGCATGCAACGGCGCACTCAGTGAGCCCTATGAATATGTCTATGACCGCTCGAACAGAAGACAGAAGAGACCCGTAAAGGAGATCGGAATCTCGGCGGTCAGGGGCGGCTCCATTGTCGGAGACCACGACGTGATCTTTGCCGGACAGGACGAAGTGATCACCTTCTCCCACAGAGCTTACAGCCGGGCGGTATTCGGAAAAGGCGCTGTGGAAGCGGCAAAATATCTCGTCGGAAAGCCTGCGGGCTACTACACGATGAGCGACGTTCTGAGATGACGATCCATGAAGATCAGGCCCTGTATTGATATTCACAACGGAAAAGTCAAGCAGATCATCGGAGGGACGCTCAGGGACGGCAAAGGCACGAAGGGCGGGTCCGCTCTCGAAAACTTTGTGGCCGGGGAAGACGCCTGTTATTATGCCTCCCTTTACAGAGAGGCGGGGCTGCGCGGCGGACACATCATACTTCTCAACTCCGTAAAGGAAGAGGAGGCATACGCCGCTGACAGGAAACAGGCTTTCGGCGCTTTGGCGGCGTTTCCCGGCGGAATGCAGGCGGGAGGCGGCATAACGCCGGACTCTGCCGGCGCGTTTTTGGAGGCCGGAGCAACCCATGTCATCGTCACCTCTTATGTGTTTCGGGACGGGCAGCTCAGTGACGCCGCCCTGAACGAAATGATCCGCGCGGTCGGAAAAGAGAGGCTGGTCCTGGACCTCAGCTGCCGGAGAAGAGAGGACGGAACATATGCCGTCGTGACAGACAGATGGCAGAAGTTTACGGATCTTGTGATCTGTGAGAGCACCCTGGAGCGCCTTATGGGCCGCTGCGATGAGTTCCTGATCCATGCGGCGGATGCGGAGGGGAAGAGATCGGGAATCGAGAGAGAACTGGTCGCTCTTCTCGGGCGCTGGCAGAAAAGCACGGGATTTCCCATTACCTATGCGGGAGGCGTCCATTCCGAGGAGGATCTGGACCTGATCAGGGATCTTTCAGGCGGCGCCATGGATGTGACAGTCGGAAGCGCGCTCAGCCTGTTTGGCGGAAATCTGGAGCTGGAGGACCTGATGAGAAAGGCCTCCGGGGAGATCCGGAACTAGAGAAAACAAAAAAGCCCGGGCAGCAGACATCCTAACGATGCCTGTTGTCCGGGCTTTTCCATCCCCTTTCTATCGTCACTTGAACTTACATAGAAGAGAAGAGTTCTTAGAGCTTCGTGACGTTGACAGCCTGCGGTCCCTTTTCGCCCTGAATGATATCGAATTCGACTTCCTGGCCTTCTTCAAGAGACTTAAAACCTTCACCGTTGATTCCCGAGTAGTGAACGAAAACGTCGTTTCCCTCGGAATCACTGATGAAACCAAAGCCACGCTGGTTGTTGAATCGTCTTACTACGCCTTTGTTCATGATGTTACCTCCAAACTCTGCTGTATAAAAGCTGATTGCCGCAAGATTGTGAAAATTCAAACATTTTGTGCAACATTATCAAAATATCACAGTCAAAGGTAAAAGTAAAGAGTAAAAATGAATAAACGGAAAACCGATGAAAGGCGAACATAGTGTCAATTAGATGGTAAAAAGCTTTACTTTAAAACTTTACAATGCTAAAATATTGATACGGGTTATGACTACTTATACAAGGAGTGAGGGGAATGAACAAAAAGTTGAGGACAGAGGCTGTTGACAGCTTGTTTGAAGCTATACTTACATTGGAGACAAAAGAAGAGTGCTACAGTTTTTTTGAAGATCTGTGCACGGTCAATGAACTGCTGTCGCTTTCCCAGAGATTTGAAGTTGCGACGATGCTTCGGAAACATGATACTTATCTGAAGATCGCGGAAAAGACAGGCGCGTCTACGGCCACGATCAGCCGCGTGAACCGCTCTCTGAATTACGGCGACGACGGCTATGCGGTGGTCTTTGCAAGAATGGAAAGCATGAGGGATTTTATTGAGGCAGAGAACCGCAAAAACGGCGGAAAAGACGCCTGATCATGCACTGATCTGCCACAGCATTCAGGCATTAAGACGGATCCAGAGGAAACTGTTTTGACAAAAAAGAAATCGGCTGCAGGAAAATTTATATTGTTGTTTATGGGAGGAGCGCTGCTGTATATCGCGGCGGTCCTTCCCTTTTTGATTTATCACGGCGGGATCTTCTTCTACTACGGGGATTACAATGTACAGCAGGTGCCGTTTTACATCCTGGCTCACAGAGCGGTACGAAACGGTTACTTTTTCTGGAATCCCTACATAGACCTGGGAAGCAGCATGGGAGGCAGCATGTCCTTCTATCTGTGGGGAAGCCCCTTTTTCTGGCTGACGATCCCGTTTCCGGAGAAGTGGGTTCCCTATCTTCTTCCGTTTGTCATGTCCCTTCGATACGGAACGGCTATGGTCACATCTTACGCCTGGATCAGAAGACAGGTCCGGAGCGGCTTATGGGCAGCGGTCGGAAGCTTTCTCTATACATTTTCCGGCTTTCAGGCCTGCAATATCGTTTTCCAGCATTTTCACGATGCCACCGCCTTCTTTCCGCTCTACCTGCTCGCCTTTGATGAAGCGGTACAAAAGCGAAAGAGCATGGGCTTTACTCTGATGACCGCCCTGATGTCGATCGTCAATTACTATTTTTTCTTCGGACAGGTGGTCTTTATCATTCTCTACTATTTTGTCCGCTACTTTCCGGCGAGAGAGAAGAGGACCGTTCCGAAAGAGATCCTGTATCTTCTCGTGAACGGCGCCGCAGGCCTTCTTCTGGCCTCCTTCTTCCTGGTGCAGTCGATTTCCGGGGTGAGCGGAAACAGCCGGCTGGACAATTATATAAACGGCTACGGAGTTTTGGCCTATTCGGAGGGGATCACACCGCTGGCGATGCTCAAGGCCCTCTTTGTCGTCCCCGATATCATCGCCAAACCGACCCTCTTTTCGGGAGAGCAGGTAAAGAACAGCTCGCTTGCCGTCTATCTCCCCTGCTTTTCCATGGCCGGCGTGATCGCTTACTTTAAGATCTTTAAGAAAAACTGGAAAAAGAAACTGTGCGCGGTCTGTGCGGTCATACTCCTTGTTCCCGTATTCAACTCGGTCTTCAGCGCGTTCAACTCAAACTTCTATGCCAGATGGCTCTACATGCCGATCCTCATCATGGCGGCCATGACGGCCCGCGCACTGGAGACGGATAAAAACAGAGAGCTCAAAAAAGGCGCGAAGATCACCGCTGTGATCACCATCCTGATCATGATGTGCGCCGCGATCCCGACTTTGAAGGACGGATCCCTCAAATGGTTCAGCATTTGCGACAACATGGATCTTCTGATCATCGAGATCGTGGCGACGGCGATCCAGCTGATCCTTATGATCTTCCTTCTTATGATCCTTCCGGGAATCCCGAACCTTGCAAAGTACAGAGCGCGGATCATGCTGGCGGCCACCGTATTTTGCTGTCTTTTGACAAACATGGCCGTTCTCTACAACGGTAACTCCCTGATCGCCAGGACGGGAGGCGTCAAGTGGAGGACCCAGATGCTGGAAACAAGGCCTTTCCTCACGGATTCGACGGATTTTTACCGCGTGGAAACGGACGGAACATCGACAAACTACGAGATGGTCTGGGGCTATCCCACCATCCACTGCTTCGAGAGCACGGTCAGCCCGTCCATCTTCAGCTTCTACCGGAAGATCGGAATGATCCGCACGGTGGAGTCCACGCTCCCTCTTGACAGGATCGGCGCGAGGGCTGTTCTCTCGGTCCGCTATTATATAGAAAATACACTGGTCAAACCCTCCGAGACGGTGGAAGAAAAGGGCGGACTTCTGGGATACGACGAAAATATACCCAATAACGGATACAGGATCCTGGAGAACAGCAATTACATTCCGATGGGATTTACCTATGACTACTTCATCCGGGATGAAGTCTACAAAAAGATGCGGAAGGGAGAGATGACGGACCGGCTTCTGGTCAAGGACATCATCCTGACGGAGGAGCAGTGCGGCAAATACGGGCACTATATGCAGGAGGACAAGACAGCCGGGTCTCAGACTATGAGCAGCTCGGACTTTGCCAGATACTGCAGCGAGAGGAAGGACTCGGCCTGCACGGAATTTTCCTTTGATCAGGAAGGCTTTACGGCGAAGGCGGACCTGCCGGGTGAAAACCTGGTCTTCTTCTCTGTCCCCTACGACCCCGGATTTACCGCTTTCGTCGACGGTGAGCGCGTCCCGGTCGAGAAGGTGGACGGAGGCCTCATCGCGATCCCGGTCCCGGAAGGGGAGCACGAGATCGTGGTGAAGTACTATCCCGAAAAGCTCGGCTTCTTTATCGCGGTATCCGTGATCACGGCTATTGGTCTTGGCGCTTTATGGATCCCGCAAAACGTCCGCCACAGAAAAACAAATGTCCTTGCATAAAAGAAACGGGCGTGATACTATATTTTTCGTCAGCTTGCTAATGGAAAAATGATAAGTTATTAACCAAAATACAGTAGAGGATCATGACCTTGAGTGACAAAGCGGAATATTATATTGTTCGAAAGAGAGCAGTTCCGGAAGTCCTGAGAGGGGTTGTAAAGGTGAATCAGCTTCTCGCCTCCGGAAAATGCAGGACAGTGAACGAGGCGGTGGTGCTTGCGGGCATAAGCCGCAGTTCCTATTACAAGTTTAAGGACGACATCGAAGAATTTCATGACAGCACGGCAGGGATGAACGTGACGCTCTCGTGTGAGATCAGTGATGAACCGGGCGTTCTGGCAGGGCTTTTAGGTGTCATATCCGGCTGCGGGGCGAACATTCTCACGATTCATCAGAGTATTCCCATAAGCGGTGTCGCGGATCTGTCCATCAGTCTCCAGATCCGGGACAATACGGGAGATATCAGCACGATCGTCAAGGAGATCGGCGATTCCGGGGGCGTCCGAAAAGTCAGGATCATGGGCAGGGACAAGGCAGGTACCGACTTACAGGATTCCCACACGCAGCGCATCGGCTCGCACCGCGAGTCTTCAATAAAAGACAAAGGAGATGAATAACATGATCAATATGGCAGTTCTCGGATTCGGCACAGTCGGAAGCGGAGTAGTGGAACTGATCGACCGCAACCAGGAAGTGATCAGAAGATCTGTTCCGGAGGGAATCTTTGTCAAGTATATCCTGGACCTTCGCGATTTTCCGGAGAGTCCTTACAGAGACAGGGTGACCCATGAGTTTCAGGATATTCTCGATGACAGTGAGATTTCGGTGATCTGTGAGACAATGGGCGGCAAGGAGCCTGCCTTTACATTTTCCAAAAAGGCCCTTGAGCGCGGCATCAGTGTGTGTACATCCAATAAGGAGCTCGTCGCCGCGCATGGCCCCGAGCTTTTGAAAATCGCCGCGGAGCATAGCTGCAGCTATATGTTTGAAGCAAGCGTCGGAGGAGGAATTCCTCTGATCCGGCCGATCCGCGCCTGCCTGACACAGGAAAATATCACGTCGATCTTCGGAATCCTGAACGGGACGACCAACTATATCATGACCCGCATGGAAAAGGCCGGTCTGTCTTTTGACACGGCGCTTAAGGAGGCCCAGGAGAACGGCTACGCGGAAAGAAATCCGGAGGCGGATGTAGAGGGACATGACGCGTGCAGAAAAATCGCGAT
>DLYC01000278.1 GCA_003447895.1 Lachnospiraceae bacterium
GACGTGTCGGCGGTCAGTTTGCCCGCCAACGATTTCACGGAAATTTCAGCAAGATCTCATTGTGACGGAGCGATCGCAGAGATTGAAGCGGAGCGACTTCGTGCTGAGAAGGAAGCGGAGGAACAGCGTCAGAGGCTGGAGGAGATCCAGAACAGGCTGAAGGCACTGAAAGGAGAAACGCATGGAGATTAAAGACATGCAGATGGCAGACATCGAAGCGAGAAGCGCAGAACTCGAGACCGCGCTGACAGCGGAGAATGCTGACATCGAAAGTATCACCGCAGAGGTCACAGCACTGGAAGAGCGCAAGGCTCAGATCGTGGCCGAAGCAGAAGAGCGTAAGGCTCAGCTCGCAGAGGTCGAGAAGACCGCTGTCGAGATCCATGAAGAAAAGGAGAACAGAACCATGGAGATGGAAATCAGAAACACCAAGGAATACATCAACGCATACGCCAAGTACATCCAGAGTGGCGATGACAAGGAATGCCGCGCACTCCTCACAGAGAACGGTTCCGGAACTGTTGCAGTCCCTGAGTTCGTCTATGACGAAATCAAAACCGCGTGGGAAGAAGAAGGAATCATGTCCCGCGTTCGCAAGGCTTACCTGAAGGGCAATGTAAAGGTCGGCTTTGAGATCTCTGCATCCGGTGCAGTCAAGCACACTGAAGGCCAGGCAGTCAACGAGCAGACTCTTGTTATGGGCATCGTTGAACTGAAACCGGACGCAATCAAGAAATGGATCTCCATTTCTGATGAAGCGCTGGATATGGACGATGGCGAGGCATACCTCCGCCACATCTACAGAGAACTGGCTTACCACATCGCCAAGAAGGCAGCTGATGAACTCGTTGCGAAGATCATCGCATGCGGCACACAGTCCACAACCACACAGGTAGCCGTTCCGGTGTACACTTCCACAACTGTATCGGTCGACCTCGTTGCGCAGGCGATTGCTCTGCTTTCCGATGAAGCAAGCAAGCCGACCGTCATGATGAACAAGCTGACATATGCAGCACTCAAGGCAGCGCAGTATAACAGCAAGTTCCCGGTCGATGTACTTGAAGGTTGTGATGTCGCGTTCAACAACACCATCAAGGCATTCTCTGCAGCGTCCACAGGCGACACTTACATGATCGTCGGCGACCTCGGAGCTGGTGCTCTTGCAAACTTCCCGAACGGCGAAGGCATCACTGTAAAACGTGACGATTTCACCCTGGCAACTTCCGACCTCGTTCGCTTCATCGGCCGCGAGTATGTCGCTGTTGCTCCGGTCGCACCTAACGCATTCGTTAAGGTAGTTAAGTAAGAGGATCCTCAGCCATGAAGACATTGATCGCTGTCCCCGCAATGGATCAGGTCCCCGCTCAGTTTTGTGCCTCGCTTGCAATGCTGAAAAGAACCGGTGACTCACTTGTCGGGTTTGAAATCAGTTCATTGATCTACACAGCAAGGAACAATCTTGCAGCCAGGGCGATCAAGCTGGGCGCGGACTTTGTTCTGTGGCTGGACTCGGATATGGTGTTCGCTCCGGACATTCTGGAGCGACTTTTCGCAGATTATCAGGCAGGCAAGGGTGACATCATCAGCGGGTTGTATTTCCGCAGGGTGGCACCCTTCAAGCCTGTCTTGTTCTCTGCTGTCGAAAGTACAGCGGAAGGACCGTTCACAGCTGCGCCGGAAAGTATTCCGGATGATGTGTTTGAGATAGCAGGGTGTGGTTTCGGCTGTGTGCTGATGCCGACCGATATACTCATGGATGTCATCGGAAAGTATGGAAATCCTTTTGACCCGCTCAACGGGATGGGTGAGGATCTTTCATTCTGCTGGAGAGCGCGCCAGTGCGGTTACAAGATAGTCTGTGATCCTGCGATCAGTCTCGGCCATGTGGCTCATATGATCGTTGATCGCAGTTTTTTCGATTCTTACAACTCGCACAAGGAGGGCAATGAATGAACGATTTACTGGCGAAGGTAAAGGTGGCCCTTCGTATTGTCACGAATGACTTCGATGGTGAGCTGACCGACCTCATCAGCGCGGCCCTTCTTGACATGAATCTCGCAGGGGTAAGCGAGACGGAACTCACGGATCCGCTCATCATCCGGGCGGTCATCACATACTGCAAGGTGAACTTCGGCGAGCCGGATCAGTATGACCGCCTCAAGAAGTCCTACGATGAGCAGAAGGCTCAGCTGGGCATGGCGACCGGATACACCACTTGGAGCAGCTGATGGACAGATCTACACCGATCACTCTGATCAGCGTGACATGGTCGCCGGATGCCTACGGGGTCAAACAGCCGACCGAAACAGAGAAGAAAGTCTATGCGAACGTCAGAAGCGTATCCAGGGCGGAGTTCTTTGACGGAGGCCGGAACGGTCTGAACCCGGAGCTTGAGTTTACGGTCTTTTTCGGCGATTACAGCGGCGAAAGGATCGTGGAGTATAACGACATCCGTTACACGGTTTATCGCACGTATCAGGCGCGTAATGACACCGTAGAGCTGTATGTAGAGCGGAGGGAAGGCAATGGCTAAGAGGAAGGTGGGCGCGCTCAACTTCTCAGATGAGTGCCGGCGGCTTCTCAACGAGTACGGGCAGGATGCTCATGAGATCATCGATGAGCTGGTGCCGAAAGCGGCAGACACAGCCGTCAAGATGCTGAAGAGCAATTCACGGAAGCGGACCGGTGCCTATGCAAGAGACTGGTCTAAAAAGCAGGTCCGGGCATGGGGATACGGAACGTCCTACACCGTTTACAACAAAAAGCATTATCGGGTGGCGCATCTTCTTGAGAATGATCACCCGTTTTACAACCAGCACGGAAAGCTGGCGACAAGTTGGAAGGGTGACGGACGGATCGCGGAAGTCGAGGAGTATACCGAGGCATGGCTGAATGATGAGGTCTATAAGAGATTTAAATGACGTACGAAGAGATCTATCAGGCGCTTGAAAGCACAGGCCTGCCTGTTACCTATGAGTTCTGGGAGAACGGCAGCATCCCGCCGCTTCCCTACATCGTATTTACTTACCCCGGAAACAATGACTTCATAGCCGATGATGTGAACTATGCGACCATCGTCCGGCTGGAGGTCGGTCTTTACACAAAACGCAAAAGCATCGCGGTCGAGCGGAACGTAGAACAGGTCCTTAACGAGAAGTTAGGGCCTTTTTTCAAGACAAGCGACTACG
>DLYC01000134.1:0-7410 GCA_003447895.1 Lachnospiraceae bacterium
TGTGCTCCGTGTGAGCATGTCCTTTCTCTCTGTTTCCTGCTCCGCAAAGCAGCAAAGGGGGACGCCGCATATAAATGCCGCATCCCCCTTACGATCAGTAAGCAGATCTCTTGGTATATCCCTGCTCTCTATTCACAATTCTTTCCTTTCGGTTCCGGAGGACCTCCGGGATCATTTCCGAATCACTCCACCGTGACGCTCTTGGCAAGGTTTCTCGGCTTGTCAACATCCAGGCCCTTGGCAACGGCGACATAATAGCCGAGAAGCTGCAGCGGAATCACTGCGAGGCTTCCCACGAAGTGAGAGTCGATCTTCGGGATATAGATCACGAAGTCGGCCGTCTCCTCGATCTCGTAGTGGCCGTATGTGGTAAGACCCAGAAGGTAAGCACCGCGGCTCTTGCACTCGACCATATTGCTGATCGTCTTCTCGAACAGATTATCCTGTGTCAGAACGCCCACTACGAGGATCTTGTCCTCGATCAGGCTGATCGTGCCGTGCTTGAGCTCTCCTCCCGCGTAAGCTTCGGAGTGTACATAAGAGATCTCCTTCATCTTAAGGCTTCCCTCCTGGCAGACAGCGTAGTCCACGCCGCGACCGATGAAGAAGGAATCCTTCATGGACGCGTACTTGGCGGCAAACCACTGCAGTCTCTCCTTCTCCTCCAGGATCCGGGAGATGCCGGCAGGAATCTTGTTGATCTCCGCAATATAGTTCAGGTACTGCTTCTCATCGATATTGCCGCGCACCAGGGCAAACTGCAGTGCCAGAAGATAGGTGACGATGAGCTGTGTCGTGTATCCCTTTGTTGTCGCGACCGCGATCTCAATGCCCGCCTTGGTATAAAAGACATAGTCCGCTTCGCGCGCGATGCTGCTTCCCTCGACATTGACGATGGCGAGTGTCTTGATGCCGCGCTCCTTGGCTTCCCGGAGAGCCGCCAGGCTGTCCGCCGTCTCACCGCTCTGGCTGATGATGACAACCAGGTCGTTCGGATTCAGGATCGGATTTCTGTAGCGGAACTCAGAGCCCAGCTCAACGCGCACGGGAATCCTCGCCAGATCCTCAATGATATACTGCGCGGCGGTTCCTACATGCCAGGCAGAGCCGCATGCCACGATATGGATCTGCGTGATCTCACGAATCACATCGTCGGTAAGTCCGAACTTGCTAAGGTTGATGCGGCCGTTCTCCATCGCGGAGTCGATCGTGTCTCTGACCGCTCTGGGCTGCTCGTGGATCTCCTTCATCATGAAGTGCTCGAAGCCGCCCTTATCCGCGGACTCCGCGGAGAAAGTGATCTCTACCTGCTCCTTCTGGATCTCATCGCCGTTGAGATCATAGAAGGTTGCCTTTCCGGGGGACAGTCTTGCCATCTCAAGATTCCCGATGTAGTAGACCTTGTTGGTATATTTGAGGATCGCGGGAACGTCGGACGCGACATAAGTCTCGTTGTCCGTAATTCCGATGATCATCGGGCTGTCTTTTCTCGCCACCCAGATCTCGCCGGGATAGTCCTTGAACATGAGCTCCAGGGCATAGGAACCTCTGACACGAACCATTGTCTTGGCAATCGCGTCGATGGGTCCGATCTTGTACTTCTTGTAATAGTAGTCCACCAGCTTGATGGCCACTTCCGTGTCGGTCTGGCTGTAGAACTGATAGCCATGCTTTAAGAGCTTCTCCTTCAGTTCCTGATAGTTCTCAATGATTCCGTTGTGGACACCGACTACAGTCGACTCCACGGGGCCGGAAGCAGAGCCCGTGCAGTTGCCCGAGACATGGGGGTGCGCGTTCGTCTGTGTCGGGTCGCCGTGCGTCGCCCAGCGGGTGTGACCGATTCCGCAGGTGCCCTCCAGGGCGCGTCCGCCGTCCGTCTTCTCGGACAGGTTCTTGAGCTTTCCGGTGGCCTTTACGACTTCCGCCAGCTCTTCGCCGTTTCGTACGGCAATGCCTGCCGAATCGTAGCCTCTGTACTCAAGCCTGCTCAGTCCCTCGAGCAGAATAGGCGCTGCCTGCTGATGTCCTGTAAATCCTACAATTCCACACATAATTCCTTCTCCTCACTCATATATTCTGAAAGTAAACATTCTCTATAAGTTATGAACGCAGATTCTGTCGGATCATACCAGATGTCCCTGTTCCCGGATGACGTCAATGACATCATCGACATACTTCTCACACTTCTTGTCGGTGTCAGCCTCCACCATGACACGGATCACAGGCTCGGTTCCCGACTCCCTCACAAGGATTCTTCCGTCTGTACCCAGTTCTTCCGCCACTTTCTGAATGATCTCCTGAACCTTGGGATCATTCTGCGCCGCGGGCTTACTCTTTACGCGCACATTCTTGAGCACCTGGGGATAGGTCTGTACAGGCGCGGCGAGCGCGCTCAGAGGCTTCTCCTTGGCAAGCATCACTTCCATCATCTTCATGCTGGTCAGGATTCCGTCGCCGGTCGTCGCGTATTTGGAGAAGATAATGTGGCCCGACTGCTCTCCTCCGATGCGGTTTCCTGTCTGGACCATATTCTCATAGACATACTTGTCGCCGACGTTCGTCTTGACATAGTCGATTCCGGCCTTGTCGAAGGCCTTGTACAGTCCGAAGTTGGACATGACTGTCGTCACGACCGTGTTGTTGAGGAGTTTTCCTCTCTCCTTCATGTAGACGCCGTAGATATAGAGAATGTGGTCACCGGTGATAATATTTCCCTTGTCATCGACACACAGGCACCTGTCGGCGTCCCCGTCATAGGCAAATCCGACGTCCAGATTCTTCTCAAGGACAAACTTCCGGAGATGCTCGATGTGCGTCGATCCGCAGTCCGTATTGATGTTGAATCCGTCCGGTTCGTTGTTGATCACATAAGTCTTGGCGCCGAGCGCGTCGAATACCGCCTTGGCGATGGTCCAGGACGCGCCGTTTGCGCAGTCCAGGCCGACCCTCATGCCGTTGTAGCTGTACCGTGAGAGGGAGATCAGGTATCCGATGTAGCGGTTTCGGCCCGCCACATAGTCGACCGTCCTGCCGATCTCACTGTCCTTGGCAAGCGGCAGCTCCGCTCTCTCTCCGTCGATGTACTTCTCGATCTCAAGGATCGTCTCTTCGTCCATCTTCTCGCCGTTGTTGTTCATCAGCTTGATGCCGTTGTCATAGTAAGGATTGTGGGACGCGGAGATCATGATACCGCAGTCGAAGCTGTCGGTTCTGGTAATATAGGATACCGAAGGCGTTGTCGTAACATGCATAATATAGGCGTCCGCGCCGGATGCCATAAGGCCGGTGCAGAGCGCATATTCAAACATATAAGACGAGCGGCGCGTGTCCTTGCCGATCACGATCCGGGCCTTCTTCCCGAGCCTTGCGCCGTAATACCAGCCAAGGAATCTGCCGATCTTGATCGCATGGTCATATGTCAGGACTACATTTGCCTCACCCCGAAATCCGTCTGTACCAAAATATTTACCCAATGTCGTCGCCTCCTGTATATTCGAATTTTATTCCCCAAAGAGGGTACACAGTTCTATTATACTATCTGATCAGCCAAATGCCTAATAAAAAAACATAAGAAAAGCAGGCCCTTACATTTCCATGCGGGGCCTGCATTTTAAAAAATCATTTATTTCTCTTCCAGAATTTCTGTGATCCTCTCGGAGGCGGCTTTCACATCGTCCTCGTCGGGCCACATGACATACAGGTCTGTCCCCCTCATCGAGAAGGTCTGCTGGGAGTCGCCCTCGCCGCTGACAGACTGCCTTTCAATTTCCCAGCTCTCGCCGTTGTCGAGCTGCCAGGAGATCAGATCCGTGATCTGCTTCGTCTTAAAGCTGGTCTGCATGCTTCGCCCCGCCACATCGAGCACTTCCGAAGGGTTGCTAAGAAGTGCCGGCGACTGAAGCTTGTTGATGATGGCTGTCAGTACCTGCATCTGGTTTTTGCCGCGCTGGCGGTCTCCCTCCGCGAACGCGTATCGGGTCCTTGAGAAGGCAAGGGCCGCCTCTCCGTCCAGGTGATTGGTTCCCGCGACGAAGTGGTAGTCCCCGGAGTCAAAGGAATACTCGGAGTACACATCTACGCCGCCCAGCGCGTCCACGAGCTGGATCAGGGAGTCGAAGTTGATCCGGATATAGTCGTCGATCTCGATCCCGTACAGATTCTCCAGTGTGCGCATGGAGGTCTTCACCCCGTAAATGCCGGCGTGCGTCAGTTTGTCCCGCATATCGCCGGAAATGTCCGGTATATAGACATAGTAGTCGCGGGGCGTCGTTGTCAGAAGGATCTTGTGGGTCAGGGGATTCACCGTCATAAGGATATTGACATCGCTTCGGCTCGTCGTGGAGATGGGACCGCTCACGTCAATACCGCTGATGAGGACCGTGTAGGCGTGATCCGTCAGCTTCTCGCTCTTTTTCTCCTTCTCCTTTTCTGCTTCGTTGTCCGCGACCGCGGTATCCTCGATCGTTGTCTCAAACTCCTTCTCGTAGAGGATTCTGGTCTTGGAGCTGTAGTCCGGGATCGCCTCGTCCAGGATATCCATATAAGCCCTGTTGCAGATCGTCGCGTCCACGTCGCCGGCGATCAGCCCCTGCGCCAGGGCCAGTGGAGAGTCAAAAGACTGCGTCTCGATCTTCTCTCCCGTCGCTTCCTCGATCTCCGCGATCACAGAGGACAGCGCGTTTCCACCGGCATCTCCGTAGATGCCGAACCGGACACCCTTGAGGTCTCCGATCCCTTCTGCCGCGCTGCTGCTCCCAACGACCACGGCCACATTTTCGATCTGCGTCTGGGCGCCTGCGATCTGGTCCAGAGTCTTCATAATGTGCTGCACATAGACGATCGCGAATACCAGCATACCGCTCATAAAGATCGCCAGAATGCTGCCCAAAGACCTCGTGGCGCCGCTCCTGCTGCGCGCGAATAAAAATGTGATGAGCAGCATAGCGGCGACAACGGCGACCGCGATGCCGAGATACTTACCGGGAAGCAGTCCGCTGCTTACAACCAGAAACAGCAGCACTGCCGAAATAACAGTTTGAATTGCGGGCATAACCCATTTCGTGACAGATTTCACTTCTTACCTCCGGAATCTTTGTTCCAGCCTATGACACGCTTTACGGCACTCTTCAGGTGCCATTTGGAGCGAACATAGAGACTTCTGGCCGGGTAGGAGGCGCACCAGAATCGCACGTACCGCTGATAGTCCTCATCGGTAACCTGAATCTGCCGCCCATCCCTGACAAAGGCCGTGAGCACACCGATCACAGCCTCCTCCGGGACAGTCTCTATACTGTATGTATTGTCGCCGCGTATCGAATAGGTTCCGTTATCGTTAACTTCAATTACTCTGTGGAGCACATAGCTCTTCCCGCGCTTGTACAGAGCGACGTCATACTTTTTGAGCCGCCCTTTGGGAACCTCGATCACCACCAGGTCCCGGTTCTGGTACAGCATGGGATTCATGCTCACACCTTTCGTTTTATAAACCAGTTTCCCGTCTTTTGCAAGTATCTCTTCGAAAGTACTCATACTACTTGTCCAATCTCTGTCTCTCGACCAGTTCCGCGAACACGCCGCCCTTCTCGATCAGCTCCTCATATTTGCCGTCCTCGACGATCCTTCCGCCGTCCATGACAAGGATCCTGTCGCAGTGCCGGATCGTGGAGAGGCGATGCGCGATCACGATCCTCGTGCAGCGCATCCGGTCCAGCGCGTCGGAGACCTGTTTCTGCGTGATATTGTCGAGCGCCGAGGTCGCTTCGTCCAGAAGAAGGAGCTTGGGCTTTGACGCGACGGCTCTCGCGATCATTATGCGCTGCTTCTGTCCGCCCGAGATTCCGCCGCCGCCCTCCTGAAGGACAGTGCTCATGCCCATCGGCATCGCGCGGATGTCATCCGCGATTCCCGCAATCTCCGCCGCTTCCCAGGCCTCCTTGAGCCCCAGTCCCGGCGTGGAGATCGTTATATTCTCGTAAATACTGCCGCCGAACAGGTCGCCCTCCTGGAGCACCGTTCCGATCAGCTTTCGAAGGGAGCCCAGGTCCAGCGTCTGAATATCCTTCCGGTCGTAGAAAATAGCGCCGGATTCCGGTTTCTCAAAGCCAAGAAGGAGCCTTAAGAGTGTGGACTTTCCGCAGCCGGTCTTTCCCACGATCGCGACATACTGACGGGACGGGATCTTCAGGCTCAGGTCGTCGATGATCTTGCGCCCCTCGCTCTCATAGCGGAAGGTCACGTGGGACAGTTCGATATTTCCCGTGATCGAGGCCACGGACTCGCGCCCCGAATGCTTCTCGGGCACCGCGTCCATCAAGGGACGGATCAGGTCCAGACTCGGTTTTACGGTTGCCGCCGTCATCGCGACCGACGTGATGGCGCCCAGCGCGCTCGAGATGTAGGCATAGGCGGAGTTGAAGGCAAAATAGTCCGCGACCGACACGTGGTTGATCACGGCGATATAGTACATGACGATCGTGCCCGTCAGCGTGATCGCCGCGTTGTACACGTTCTGCATCTTCACCAGGGCAGGCGGATTGAACTTGAGGTCCGCGCTGCTTGTGTACAGGTCCATCCACTTGGCAAACACGCGGTTTTCCGCGCCCGAGAGCCGGATCTTCTCCACGCCGTTGATGAGCGCGTAGGTAAGGCCCTTCTCCCTGGCGTTCAGTTCCATGAGTTCCTTGTTGATCTGGGCCTGTCTCAGATTGGCCGCCATGCTCAGGGCGAGCGTCAGCACCGTGACCAGAAGAGAAGGCACCACCAGGGACTTCGCGAAGGAGAAGATCTGCGTCAGATAGACCAGCGAGAAGATTCCCGTCACCGCTGTGGAAAAGATGGAATCCACCAGTGTGGTGCAGCAGATAATCCTCGTGATTGCCCCTGAGCATGACAAAGCGCTTTCCGAACCGGTCCGCGAGTTCCTGAACCATCCTGTACACGCCCCAGGAATCCGGCCCCCGGTCAAACAGATCGCCGAGCAGGATCAGCCGGTCCTCTTCCCCGTCCGGCATGATCTTTGCCAGAAGATATCGGAGCGCGGCGCTGCACCCGTGTATATCGCCGATAATAATCTCTCTCATGTCATTTGCCTTTGTATTCGAAGCACATCATGGTCAGGTCGTCGAACTGCTCACTCTCCCCGACGAATTCGTCGACCGCTTTTCTCACATTCTTAAGAAGCTCTTCCGGCTGACCGTCGGGATTTATGTTCAGAGCATCCAGCATGCGGCCGGTTCCGAACAGCGTATTATCCGCCCTCGTTGCCTCCGCGACACCATCCGTATACAGGAACAGCTTGTCGCCGGGCTTTAATGTCAGCTCATACTCCTTGTACTCGATTCCGGCCATACCGCCGATGACAAGGCCGTGTTTATCCTTGAGAAGTTCGAACTTTCCGTTTCGCAGCATTGC
>DLYC01000134.1:7526-8802 GCA_003447895.1 Lachnospiraceae bacterium
AGCCAGACCGTAACGAACATCTCCATCCGGTTGTTGGAGCAGAGCGCTTCGTTCGTCCTGGTCAGAATATCGCCGGCGCCGCGTCCCAGCATCGCGCAGCTCTGGATGATGATCTTCGAGATCATCATGAACAGCGCGGCGGGAACACCCTTTCCGCTGACGTCCGCGATCACCATGCACAGGTGATCCTGGTCGATCAGGAAGAAATCATAGAAGTCGCCGCCGACTTCCCTGGCCGGGTCCATCGTGGCGTAGATGTCAAATTCACTGCGCTCCGGGAAGGCGGGGAAAATGCTCGGGAGCATGCTCTCCTGAATCTGGTTTGCCATATGAAGTTCTGTTCCGATCCGCTCCTTCTCCGCGGTTACCCTTCTCACTTCGCCGACATATTCCACCGTCCTGTGTGACAGGGTGGCAAAAGATTCCGCCAGCACTTCGATCTCATCGCCCGTCCGGTATTCGTCCTCCATCGTGAACTCCAGATTGACTTCACTGAGATCCGCGATTTTCCTTGTGATCGTATTGAGCGGCCGTACGATCCTCTTGCCGAGGATCACCGCGCCTACCGTCATAGCGACTGTCAGAAACACGATAAGGCCCGTCATCCACGCGCGCGCCGATTTCATGTTCCCATTATAAGTCAGTGCCGCCTCTTCCTGAATCGCCTGATAACTCTGGCGCATAAGCTCCGCGGGCTGATCTAAGACCGCTTTATCGAACACAGAGACCATTGCCCATCCCACCGAATCCATCGGCTCACCGGCCATATAGTACTCACCGTCCTCGAGCTTTACGATCCGGACGCCGGTGCTGCCGGACATAGCGTCATTGATGAGGGAAGCCAGCTCCGCATTGGGGTTCTGGCGAAGGTCCACCGCCGTGTCAGAGCTCAGGACCCGGAAAATTCCTTCTGTCTTGGGCGAAAACACCACATGCCCGTTATTGTTGATCACGAGCTGGTAGCCGCCCTTTTCCTCCGATGACTGAATAGACTCCTGCATGGAAGTCAGAAACAGGTCGGATCCGACGACCGCCACGAGCTCTCCGTCCGCATAGATCGGCATCGCGCACACGACCCCGATATCTCCGGTAAAGGCATCTACTTCCACATCCGTGAAGATCAGGGTCCCCTTCTCGACCGCCTGCTGATACCAGGGGCGTGTCCTGGGGTCATATTTTACAGGCTGTCCGCTCTCGGAAAACTTGGTCGCCGAGCGGTCATCGACTACCAGAAAAGCCCCTTCCGGAAGTGCGATAAAGCACGAATTGGTCTCCG
>DLYC01000015.1 GCA_003447895.1 Lachnospiraceae bacterium
GGCAGTGACTTCATCCAGCAACCGGTAATGAAACGGCACTTAGGGAGGCGCCAATGGCATATAAGACATCTTCAAACGCCAGTACACGGGAACAAAACCGGCTGAATTTATGGCTCTCCGTTGTGGTCGTCGGATTTTTGATCGTTGTGATCATGGTTGCCTGTTTTGGCCTGTTCCAGAAGCTTCGCAGCAACAATGAGAGAATCGCTGAATTAAACAGAGAGATCGAGTTAGAAAAGCAGCGGAAACTGGAGATCGAAGAATTCAGGGAATATACCGAGACAAGAGAGTACATCGAAGAAATTGCCAGGGAAAAACTCGGACTGGTTTATGAAGGAGAGATCATCTTCAAGGAAGAATCGGTGGATCAATGAGCTGTCGCGCTGCGGCGGCTCATTTTGTATTAGCAATGAGCCATCCGCACCGACAACTCCATTCCAAAGCAAGATGAAAGAATTGTATGAGTATGATCGATCAGGTATATCACTACATGACAGAACATCATATGATCCATTCGGGCAGCAGAATTCTCGTCGCTGTCTCCGGAGGGGCGGACTCAATGTGCCTTTTGGAGGTGCTGAGAGAGCTTCAGAAGAGGCTTCCGTTTGAAATCCGGGCCCTTCATGTGCACCACGGGCTCAGGGAGAGCGCGGAGAGGGACCTGAATTATGTCTCGGATTTCTGCAGCAAGGCGGAAATCCCACTTAAGCTTGTGAGAGTAGACGCGGCAAAATATGCCTCCCGGAACGGCCTCAGCCTGGAGGAAGGTGCAAGAAGCCTAAGGTACGCCGCACTTGAGCAAGCTGCAACAGAGTGGGACCGGGAAGCTGCACAAAGCAACTGCAGCACAGAGTGGGACCTCGAACCCGCACACTCCCCACAAACTGAGCCCTGCCGCATCGCCGTCGCCCATCATGTGGAGGACCAGGCGGAAACCGTCCTGTTCAATCTGGTCCGCGGCAGCAGACTGACGGGTGTCAGAGGAATGCTTCCCGTGAACGGCAGGATCATAAGGCCGCTTCTGGGCAGCCGCCGCCCGCAGATCGAGCGCTTTCTGACGGAGCACGGAATCGACTGGTGTGAGGACGAGACAAACGAGGATACCACCTATACGAGGAACCTCCTTCGAAGGGAGGTGATCCCCCTTTTGGAGAAGATCAATCCCAAAGCCTGCGAGCACCTTGCCGGGACCGCGGAGGAGGCCGCGGAAACGGAAGAATTCCTAAGTGAGAAGACCCAAAGAGCGCTCCGGCGCTGTCGGAAGCAGACATCCGACTCCCCCCATGGGCCAAAAGATACCTGCCATACCGTTCTCGACATTCCCTCCCTTCTCGGAGAGCCTCCGCTTCTTCAGAGAAGAGTTGTGTATGCGGTAATTGCAGAAGCGATGGGAACCAGGAAGGATCTGCAGAGTGTCCACGTGCAGGATGTCCTCAAGGTCGCCCGGAAAGCCGGAAACGGAGAGATTTCCCTTCCCGGCGGCGTAAGGGCTGCCAAAGTATACGATGAGCTGCATGTAATTGCGACTGCCGCCCAACAGGCCTCGCAGGCCATGGATCCGCCGGCCTCCTCCGCGCCGCCGCAAGCATGTCCCCCCGCCCAGGCCCGCCCGCGCCGGTGGCCCGAGAGCGAGGAGGAGTACAGGTGGAGGGTTCTGGTTTTTGACGGGGATATGGGGGCAGTGCCGCGAATAAGGTGTACGAAATGGTTCGATTATGATAAAATAGGGACGTTTCCGATATTCCGAACAAGGCGGGAGGGCGACCGGATGACCCTTGACGAGGAAGGCCGGTCCAAGAGCATCGCGCGGATGATGATCGACGAGAAGGTGCCCCCGCAGGAGCGGAAGCGGATCGTTCTGCCGACGGCAGGGAGGGAAGTCCTGTGGTTTCCGGGAGGACGGATCAGCGCCGCGTATATGGTGGAGCCCACGACTGAGCGGGTGCTCGAAATCACGTGGGATTCGGAAGAGCAATGAGCGCAGGCCTCCGCGAATGCGCCCAAACAGTGCCAGCCGGAACGGCCGGCGCGAGTAACGAAGGACGGAATCAGCAGCTGAAGCAATCAACCAAGGCACAATGAACACTACGGAAAACAAATAATAAGGGGATGCTATGCGCGAAGTAATTAAAGAACTCATCAGCGAAGAGAAGGTAAACGAGAGGATCAAGGAGCTCGGCGCTCAGATCACGAAGGACTATGCGGGAAAGAGTGTCCATCTGGTTTGTATTCTCAAGGGGGCCTGCTTTTTCATGTGTGAGCTGGCCAAGAGAATTGAAGTTCCGGTCTCCATGGACTTTATGACTGTATCGAGCTACGGAAGCGGAACCAAGTCAACCGGCGTCGTGAGGATCCGCAAGGACCTGGATGACCCGATCGATGATCTGGAGGTCCTGATTGTTGAAGATATCGTTGACTCCGGAAGAACGCTGTACTATCTCACGGAGATTTTTAAGGAGAGAGGCTGCGCGAGCGTTCGCACATGCACACTGCTCGACAAGCCCGAGCGCCGCGTAGTGGATCTGGATGTCGACTACACGGGCTTTGTGATCCCGGATCAGTTCGTGGTCGGCTACGGCATGGACTACGACCAGAAGTACAGGGACCTTCCGTTTATCGGCGTCGTCAATTTTGAAGAGGACTGAACGCCGGCAATACAGACATTTTGAGAATTTAGAAACTGAGGTAATGTTTTGGACAAGAATCAGAATCCGAGAAGAATTAACAGCCTGCTGATGCCGGTGATCATACTTCTTCTGTTTATCTTTCTTTTTATGCCCCTCATGAGGGATTCGTTTTCGTCCGGGCAGGGGGTCTACAAGCTGGAGGATTTTCAGGAGGACCTCAAGGCGGGCAAGGTGACGGATGTCGCGATCTCGCCTAACCGCGAGAATGACACGGGATACGCGTCGGTCACGCTCAGTGACGGGACCAGGCAGATCCTGTACGCCACACAGATCGCCGTGATCGAAGAGACTGCGCGCGAGGGCGGCATCAAGCCGACCGTGAAGGACATTCCCGCGCAGAATACTTTTATGATGTCGGTCTTTCCGTCGCTTCTGATCGTCGCGGTCTGCATGTTCTTCTTCTACATGATGAATGCCCAGAACATGGGCGGCGGATCGAACGCCAAGATGATGAATTTCGGAAAGAGCAAGGCGAAGCTGTCGGCCAACAGCGGCGTGACGCTCACGGATGTGGCGGGGCTTCAGGAGGAGAAGGAGGATCTCGAGGAGATCATCGATTTTTTGAAGGATCCGGGCAAGTATACGAAGCTGGGCGCGCGCATTCCCAAGGGAGTCCTGCTCGAAGGCGCCCCCGGAACAGGCAAAACATTGCTGGCCAAGGCAGTCGCCGGAGAAGCCGGTGTTCCCTTCTTCAGCATTTCGGGTTCGGATTTTGTGGAGATGTTCGTCGGTGTCGGCGCAAGCCGCGTCCGGGACATGTTTGACGAAGCCAAGAAGAACGCGCCCTGCATCGTCTTTATCGATGAGATCGACGCGGTCGCGCGCCGCAGAGGCACGGGCCTTGGCGGCTCCCACGACGAGCGCGAGCAGACGCTGAACCAGCTGCTCGTGGAGATGGACGGCTTCGGCGTCAATGAGGGCATTATCGTCATGGCGGCGACAAACCGCGTCGACGTCCTCGATCCCGCGATCCTGCGTCCGGGCCGCTTTGACCGGAAGATCTCCGTGGCAAGGCCGGATGTCAAGGGGCGCGAAGATATTCTTCGGGTGCACTCGAGAGAGAAGCCTCTGGCGGAAGACGTCGACCTTAAGGAGATCGCGCGCACGACGGCGGGATTTTCGGGGGCAGACCTGGAAAACCTCATCAACGAGGCGGCCATCGGCGCGGCGAGAGCGAACCGCTCTTACATCACGCAGGCCGATATCAAGGATGCCTTCATCAAGGTCGGGATCGGCAAGGAGAAGAAGAGCCATGTGATCACCGAGGAGGAGAAGCGCATTACGGCTTTCCACGAGTCCGGCCACGCTATTTTGTTCCATGAGCTGCCCAAGGTGGGAAAGGTATACACGATCTCGATCATTCCGACCGGCATGGGCGCGGGCGGCTACACAATGCAGCTGCCTGAGAAGGACGAGATGTACATGACCAAGGGGCGCATGCTCCAGGAGATCATGGTGAGCCTGGGCGGCCGCATCGCGGAGGAGCTGGTGCTCGACGACATCACGACGGGCGCTTCGGCGGACATCCGCCAGGCGACCAACATCGCAAGGCACATGGTCATGCGCTACGGCATGTCTGAGAAGATCGGAACCATCAACTACGAGCAGGAGACGGACGACGTCTTCCTCGGCTACGACCTCGGGCACGAGAACAAGAACAGCGAGTTCATTGCCGGCGAGATCGACAAGGAAGTGCGCCGCATCATCTCGGAGTGCTATGAGAAGGCAAAGGAGATCATCCTGGCCAACCGGGATGTGCTCTACAAGTCGGCGGACCTTCTGATGGAGAAGGAAAAGATCACCGGCGAGGAGTTCGACGCGCTGTTCACCGAGGCGGCGTAAGCGGCCAAAATAGTGTAAGCGGTCAGAGCCACCGCCTGAATGGTATTGAAACAAGTCTGTTGACAGAGGGGGAACCGGCCCGGAGCCGGCGGATCTTCCGCTCCCTGTGAGCGGAAGATTCTTTTGGGGGATACGTTAAACGATTAATTATGGATACTGCACAATTCACCACATATCGATTTGTGAACTTTGTGAATTCTGCGAATTTATCTTTGGGGAAGGATTTGCTACTATACACTTGTAACCCCCCAATACATTATAAGTTTTTGCTATACCCCATTTAGAAGAATACCTTCTCTAAAAAAGACAGTCCCCCAAGCGCTGTCTTTTTTACGTTGTATAGCTTTAACTGGAAAATGAATGGTAACAAGGGGGATTCTATGCAGCACCCGGGAGTGAATTTAAAGGCCTTATTTGCCGACCAGACAGAGAACTTTCTGCAGGTACAGAGCTTTCGGCCGCTCGGAAAAAAGAGCAGGAAGAATTATATTCTTCATCTGCGGCTTCGCACGGCGGCGGGAGAGATGAAGGAGTGCCGCCTCATGACAGAGGAGAAGGAGATCCCGATGGCCCTCGAGAGCGAGGACAAGTGGTTTTCCTACTATGGGGTCGAGATCAAGTCCAAGGGTGAGCCACTGCGCTACGCATTCCGGATCATCACAAAGCCGGACCTCAGTAAGAAGGATCCGCGCTCCCATGAGTACATCTTCACCCGGACCGGGCTGAAGGATAAGGCGGACGGAGATCACGGCTGGTGGTACTACGCGCCTGACTTCACCGTTCCCAAGTGGGCCAAGGGCGCTGTGATGTATCAGATCTTCACAGACCGTTTCTGCAACGGAGATCCCTCCAACGACGTCATGACCGGGGAGTACGCCTACAACGGAGGCGTAGTCAACCACATCGACGACTGGTACTGTCCCCCCGCGGCCGACGACACGCGCGAGCACTACGGCGGAGATATCCAGGGCATCATGAACAAGCTCGACTATCTCGAGGAGCTCGGGATCGACGCAATCTACCTAAACCCGATCTTTGTCTCGCCCTCCAACCACAAGTATGACACGCAGGACTACGACCACATAGACCCCCACTTTGGCAAAATCGTGCACGACGGAGGGGGCCTCCTTCCCCGGGATTCTGTCAACAACGCGGAGGCCAGCAAGTACAGAAAGCGCGTGACGGACCAGATGAACCTGGAGGCCAGCGACAGATTGTTCGCGAACTTCATGCGGGAGGCGCACAAGCGCGGGATCCGCGTGATCCTGGACGGCGTCTTCAACCACTGCGGGGACTTCCACCGCTGGATGGACCGCGAGAAGATCTACCGGAACGTGGGAAGCTACGCCCCGGGCGCCTACTACAGGGAGGATTCCCCCTTCCGCGACTACTTCAAATTCGAAGAGGACCGGTGGCCGGACAACAAGAGCTACGAGAGCTGGTGGGGATTTGAGACCCTGCCCAAGCTCAACTACGAGGGGTCTGAGCGCCTGTGCGAGGACATCCTGGAGATCGCTGCCAAGTGGGTCTCACCGCCCTACAACGTGGACGGCTGGCGCCTGGACGTCGCGGCGGACCTTGGCCACTCGCCGGAATTCAACCACAAATTCTGGCAGCTTTTCCGCGAAACGGTCAAAAAAGCGAATCCCGAAGCGATCATCATCGCCGAGAATTACTCGGAATCCGCCAAGTGGCTCCGCGGCAAAGAGTGGGACACGATCATGAACTACGAGGGGTTCATGGAGCCCCTGAGCTGGTTTTTGACAGGGACGGAGAAGCACAATGACGCCTTCAGCAAGGAAATGCTGGGAGACCCGGACCTTTTCTGGGAGGCGATGCTGTGGAAGGAGCAGGAGGACATGCCCGAGGAGCCCCTCATGTGCAGCATGAACCAGCTCTCCAACCACGACCACTCCCGCTTTATGACGAGAACGACCAGGCAGGTCGGCCGCGTCGCGGACCTGGGGAGCGAAGCCGCTTCGAATGGAATCCGCGCCGGTGTTTTCCGGGAGGCGGCAGTCGTCCAGATGACCTGGCCGGGGGCGCCGACCCTCTACTACGGGGATGAAGCGGGCCTCTGCGGCTTTACCGACCCTGACAACCGGAGAACCTATCCCTGGGGGAGAGAGGACAAGGAGATGATCCGCTTCCACAGAGAGCTGATCCGGATGCGGAAGGAACTTCGCTGTCTCCGGAAAGGGTCTGTCATCAGACTCACGGACGCCGCGGGTATCCTCTCTTACGGCCGGTTTGACAAGGATTCCACCGCAGTCGTCATCCTCAACAACAGGGAAACTTCTGTCAAACTGAGGATTCCCGTGACCTATGCCGGCGTGCCGGCGAACAGCACCATGAAGCTTCGCTTTATGACGGGGCAGAACGGATTTCTCGCCTATCCCAGGACGGTCTACCAGGTTCGGGACGGGATCCTGAGGATGGAGATGCCGCCGGAGTCGTCGGCCGTTCTGGTCTGGTGAGAAACTGCAGTCGCACCGGTCAAGGACCCGCGGACG
>DLYC01000279.1 GCA_003447895.1 Lachnospiraceae bacterium
CTGCAGGTAGTATCTCTGCGCGCCCCTGATCATCTGTCCGATCGCGTCAAAATCTTCCGCGTCGTGCAGCTCTTCCACAACCGTTGTGCGAAATTCATAGCTGATCGCGCGCGACAGGTCCGGCAGCTCTCCTCTTCCGGCTTTGATCAGGAGATCAATGCTCTTTGAGATCCGCCCGACAAGCTCCGCCGACGCTTCCGTGAGCGCGGGGGTGTCGGAGATCCCTGCCGTCATGCCATATTTTGACGGGCTGTTCTTTACATCCATCGCCACATAGTCCGCGAGTCCCCGCCGGAGCACCGTCTCCAGCATAGCGGGGTGTGTTCCGTTTGTGTCGAGCTTGACCGCATAACCCAGTTCCCGGATCTTCTCCAGAAAGGCGGGGAGTTCCGGCTGCAGGCATGGCTCACCTCCCGTGATCGCGACGCCGTCGAGAAGATCCTGTCTCTTCTTCAGAAAGGCGAAGAGTTCCTCTTCCTCCATGACGGGCGGAACTTTGCCGGTCGCCAGCTCATAGTTGTGGCAGTAGGGGCAGCGGAGGTCGCATCCGCCGAGAAAGACCGTGCAGGCCACGTGCCCCGGGAAATCCAGGAGCGTCAATTTCTGTAGTCCGTGTATTTTCATTTGTTTTCTCCGTTTCCGCCGTCCCCAAGGGAAGGCCTTACGTAACTGTTCAGGGACGCGGCCGCAATGAGCGGCGCCATTTCATACAGGATCATCGCGTATCTCCCGCTCGCGTTGACCGGGGAGAGAAGGCAGAACATCCACTCCAGAATGACCGGCAGGATCCACATGAGCTCCCGCCGCTTTCTGTCATAGGCAATGATCGAAGCCACGATCAGCCAGAAGGAGACCGCCACATTAAAGAATACTTTCCAGCGGGGGACATTGGCCAGCATCAGGAAAAAATCACAGAGATTGCGGTTGTGTTCCCACAAAGGTTCCGAGATCGTATCCCCCGCGTCCGAAATGACGAACTCGGCGCCGTACCAGAACCAGTCCTTGGTCCGGATGTCCACACAGTAATAGCCGCAGGTCTGGTTGACCAGGGCTTCGGCATAGCTGAGCGGGTATCTTTTGCCGAGCCTTAGCCATGCGATGACAAACCGCCTCATATCTTCGCCGGATGTCTCCGGATTGTAGGTGAATTTGATCGGGTCAGAGAGCTCCGGATCGTAAATGGACCACCTGTTGACCGGAAAGACTTTATGGATGTCCTCATACAGGTCGCTCTCCATGATCTCCGGATTCTGATTGATGGCGTTTGCAGCAGTCTGGCAAAAGATCGAGTACATCTCCTGCTTTCCCCCCGGCGCAATCTTTAAGGCCGGCATCAGGATCGTGGAGAACAGGATACTGTATACAAGGACAGGCGCCGCAATACAGAGCGCCAGCTGCTTTCTGAATCCCTTCCTCAGCACAAGGAGCACCGCGGCGCAGAGCACCACAATGTAGATCCCCTGATTTTTGACAAACGGAAGAAGGACGGACCAGCCGACGAGCGCCCTGAAGCACCCCTTTTGGGGCGGATCCGAGAGCGCCGCGTGCAGAAGGCAGCAGTACACGGCCAGCGCCGTGGCGAACAGGTTGTCCTTTAAGATAAATGCGTTAAAGGATTCAAATATGGGATTCAGGCACAGGCACACAAAGGCAGCGCTCCAGTAAAAGGGCCGCAGGATCTTTCGGAAATAGTTAAGCACGTAGGCCCATCCCAGGCAGTTGAGGGCGCAAACCACAATGGAAAGCGCGAAGCTCCCCCAGTCGGGGTGCCCCAGCATGACGCCCGCCTTGATGAATAAGCCAAAAAATACAGTGAGAAGGACCGGATGATGCCCGGTGATGTAGCTTTCCTCGTACTTTACGGCGGACAGTTTCCGGACGAGGGTCTCCATTCCCAGAAACTGCTGGTACTGGTACTTGACGCCTCCCGACTGGATTCCCGGGTACCTCAGTACGGTGAGAACAAGGCCGATCAGGAAAAACGTAAGAAACAGCTTGAGAAATCCGCGCTTTTCATAAAATCGAAAGAGCCTTCCCTCCCATGAGACGATCCGCGCGTTCCGGGAAAGTTTTCTGCCGGCCCAGATCAGAAGGACGAGAAGCGCCGCAAATACGGCTGCATCCAGGACGGATAGGAAGATCCTGGTTCCGACAAACCTTGCGGGATACTTGATGCAATATCCTAAAAAGCAGGAAAGGCCGTATAGAAGTGCAGCGATCAGTATCTGTATTCCTCTCCCCTTTTTGATCTGCATGAACCCTTCCTCCTTTGTTAAACCGCTGCCAGTATATGCATATTGCGGAGCTCGACGTCCGCCACTTTGTCATGGACCGAGTAGGCGTGCGCTTCCAGTTCCCCGCCGGATGCCCGGGTGAGCCCCTGCGCTCTCAGTTCTCCGATCACATCCGAGGCGATCCCCTCAATCACCTTGGACTTCTCTTCCCTTGTCTCTTCCTCGTTGTCCGTCGTCATCAGATACTCCAGAAGTTCGGCCGTAAGCGCAAGCCTGGGGAGGGCCCGCATCGCCCGAAAGCTCCACTTGTAATAGGGCTGATAGACGTCGTTTAACAAAAATACCGCCGCCATCGTGCTCTTTACAAATTCCATGACTGCCAGCTGCGCCGCCGCCGTCTCCCCGTGGCGAAGGCACCGCCCATAATTATACTGCCCGGACTGCGCCATGAGAAGGAGCTGTCCCGCAAGTTTCTTGATCCTGATGTCCCGCGGCCTGTTCCGGAGCCTCTCCCGGATTCCTGTCAGTTCCCCGTAGGGGTCCGCGAAGATCTCCCCGTTGACAGCCTCCGCCAGCGCGTACTCCGGGACGGACAGCCACTGCCAGAGGCTGAGATTTCCGTCGGCCGTCCCGGTCTTTTCTTTCATAAAATCCGCCATCCTAAGGACGCCGTGCCTTGCGCCTCCCGTCGGACTTACAAGCGACCGTTTAAGTCCCATAAACTCCCTCGGAAGTGCCGCGTACGCTCTCTCGAGGGCAAAGGCCGCTTTCCTGCCAACGACCTCTTCGCCAGGCACAAAAATACAGAATCCCGGCTCAAAGTCGTGATCCTGCGACACTTCATCATCAAACCCGTAGCACTCCGAACCGCTCCCGGTTAGTCCCACAGCTAAAAAAGGAATAAGCTCCGGGAATTTCTCCCGGAGCATTGGTTCACCGTATTCTCTGTAAAAAGCTCTTGAGAGCTCCAGTCCTTTCATAGTTCCTTCTTTCTGAGGCCGCGGCCGGCAGGACCGTCACAGCAGCGCGGCGAGCGCGTCCGAGCGCTCATTGAGTCTCTCCGCCGTCATGAAGTAGCCGTAGTACTCAAAGGTAGGCGCGCATTTTTCACAGACAAAGGCATAGTAGCCGAGCCTTGCGCGCATGTCCGCCGTGAGAGCGCCCTTAAAGTCGCCGGAAGCCGTCTTCGGATCCCAGTCAGCCCCGAGAAGCTCCTGCCCCTTGGCCTCGAGCAGCTCCTCCGCTTTCTCCACGAGCGCGTTGATCCGGCTCTCCGCGTTCTCCATTCCGTCCCTGAGTTCGACCGTATTGGCCATATTCAGGTAGGAGATCGCCTGCTCCAGCTCTCCGTCTTCCACGTTGGCCATGGCTTCGATCGCCTTTTCATAGAGATCCAGGGCTTCCCCGTAGCGTCTCTTCGCTTTTTCATGCTGCGCCCTGGTCTTCTGCTCGTGGCCCAAAGACTCCATTTCCAGGCCGAGCAGTTCCTGTTCGTGGGCCAGGGCGTCCAGTTTCCTGCCCAGCGCCGTACACGTAAGTGCCATATTGTTGTAGAGTCCGCCCAGGAGCCTCGGCTCCGTGTAGGCGCTGCTCTCGTATACGTCGCGCGCTCTGCGGAACATCGCGAGCGCACTCTCGTGGTCGCCGAAGGCTTCATACGCCGTCGCGACATTGACGAAAGTCGTTCCGGCGCTGATCGTGTCCTCCATGTCCAGTTCCTTAAGGAGGCCGAGCGCTTCCTGCGCGCTCTCCATGGTCTTCTTCTCCTGGCCGGTCTTTCTGTAATGGCCGATCAGTTCATTCCGGACAACAAGCAGCCCCTCTTCATCCCTCGCGAGCCTGGCTTCCTCGAGCCAGTAGAGGAGGTGCCTCTCCGCGCCGCGGAAATCCCGGCGCCCCATGTACTCATTCATCTTGTCAATTATGCGCCTTTGCGGTATCGGCCGTAAGGCATTTTCCGTAAGATCCCAGTCCTTCATAGGTTTACCCTCCCGTCGCCACACCGTCCTGTGCTTTAGTTCAACGCATCATATTCTTTTTTGAGTCTGAGTACCCCCAGCATCAGCGGGTCATACACTTTGCGGCAGGTCACGCCGTCTTTGTACTTTTCATAGATGATCGGAAGCTCCGTACATCCGAGTATGCAGGTCTGTGCCCGGTTGGTCAGGTCCAGAAATGTCTGTCTGACTTCCTCCGAATACTTGTCCTGTTTGACCGCCTCGATGCAGTCCCTCAGCTTCCTGTACTCCTCCTTCGCCGGCACGGAGCACTTGATCCCTTCCTTCTCGAGCGCCTTCTGGTAAATGCCGGAATCAATGGTCCCTTCCGTCCCGAGGACGTACACTTCCTTTACTCCGTCCCTTTTGATCGTATCGACGCATTCCTTTATGATGTGAACGACCAGAGGTTCCAGCCCCGGCACTTTCTCGTAGACCGCGGGCAGGAAAAGGTGCGAAGTATTGCAGGCCAGAAGGATCCTGGTGCACCCGGCGTCCTTGAGCCTCTGCATGGAGTCCGCCATCTCGCTCACAAGCTGCTCCACATTTTCATGATAAAGAAACGCTCTTACGCGGCTGGGCATTGTGCACCGGTTATCGATGATCATGCGCGGTCTGTCCCATTCCTTCTCCGCCTCGAAAACTTCCGCGTACTGCTGGAAGAGATGGATCGTCGCGAATGTCCCCATGCCGCCCAGAACACCTATCACATAGTCTTTCTTCATACCGTCCTCTCATTCTGAAGCATGTTTATCCTTCAGAATGATTATACCATATCGCCGCCCGCAAAGATATATCGCGCTGCGGGCAGGCGCTTCAGAGCGAAGGCTTAGCCGCAGGCCGCCCGCCCCTCTTACCTGAGTTCGGCGCGGAGCTCCTCCACCTTGTCCAGCTTCTCCCAGGGCAGATCCAGGTCATTTCTTCCGAAGTGTCCGTAGGAGGCCGTCTGCTTGTAGATGGGCCTTCGAAGGTCGAGCATCCTGATGATACCCGCCGGCCGAAGGTCGAAGTGCTTTCTTACGACTTCGACGATCCTTTCGCGGGATACATGGCCGGTTCCGAAGGTCTCCACCATGACGGAAGTGGGCCTTGCCACGCCGATCGCGTAGGAGACCTGGATCTCCAGCTTGTCGGCATACCCTGCCGCCACCAGGTTCTTCGCCACGTACCTGGCCGCGTAGGCCGCGCTCCTGTCCACCTTCGTGCAGTCCTTTCCGGAGAACGCGCCGCCGCCGTGACGGGCCATTCCGCCGTAGGTGTCAACGATGATCTTGCGCCCTGTCAGTCCCGCGTCGCCCTGAGGGCCGCCGATCACGAAGCGCCCTGTGGGATTGATGTAAAACCGGGTGTTCTCATCGATCATCCCGGCGGGGATCACTGCGTCGAAGACATACTTCTTGATATCCTCGTGGATCTGCTCCTGCGTGACGTCCGGCGCATGCTGCGTGGAGAGGACCACGGCGTCAAGCCTCTCGGGCTTTCCGTTCTCATCGTACTCGACAGAGACCTGTGTCTTTCCGTCGGGACGAAGATAAGGCAGTGTTCCGTTCTTTCTGACCTCGGTCAGTTTTTTGGCAAGTTTCTGGGCCAGAGCCGCCGGGTAAGGCATATACTCCTCCGTCTCATTGGACGCATAGCCGAACATCATTCCCTGGTC
>DLYC01000119.1:0-4929 GCA_003447895.1 Lachnospiraceae bacterium
CAAACGAAATGGCAAACACCGCAACAACCGCTGCAACAAACGCCGCAACAACCGGCAAAGAAAATCAGAAGATTCCTTACAAGATCTATCTCTCCGAGAACGAGATCCCTTCGACATGGTATAACGTCAGGGCGGATATGAAGAACAAGCCCGCCCCGCTCCTCAATCCCGGCACGCATCAGCCGATGACCGCCGAGGAGCTCGGCGCAGTCTTCTGCGAAGAACTGGTCGCCCAGGAGCTCGACAACGAGACCCCCTATATTCCGATTCCCGAGGAAATTCAGAGCTTTTACAAGATGTACCGCCCGTCGCCGCTGGTTCGCGCGTACTGCCTTGAGGAGAAGCTGCAGACCCCTGCGCACATTTATTACAAGTTCGAGGGCAACAATACGAGCGGAAGCCACAAGCTCAACTCCGCCGTCCCGCAGGCCTACTATGCCAAAAAACAGGGTCTTAAAGGCGTGACCACCGAGACCGGAGCAGGACAGTGGGGTACGGCGCTGTCTATGGCGTGTTCCTATTTTGACCTGGATTGCAAGGTGTATATGGTCAAGGTCAGCTACGAGCAGAAGCCTTTCCGCCGCGAAGTGATGCGCACATACGGCGCGTCCGTGACACCTTCTCCGTCCGACACGACACAGGTCGGCCGCAAGATCCTCGCGGAGCATCCTGGCACCACCGGATCCCTCGGCTGCGCGATCTCCGAGGCGGTGGAAGTCGCAGTCACCAATCCGGGCTACCGCTACGTGCTCGGCTCCGTGCTCAATCAGGTCCTTCTGCACCAGTCCGTGATCGGCCTTGAGACCAAAGCCGCACTCGACAAATACGGCATCAAAGCCGATCTGATCATCGGCTGCGCCGGCGGCGGCTCCAACCTCGGCGGCCTCATCGCTCCCTTCATGGGCGAAAAGCTCCGCGGAGAGGCGGATTACCGGATCATCGCGGTCGAGCCGGCTTCCTGCCCGAGCTTCACACGCGGCGTCTATGCCTATGACTTCTGTGACACCGGCATGGTCTGCCCGCTCGCGAAAATGTATACGCTCGGCAGCGATTTCATCCCTGCGCCCAACCACGCAGGCGGCCTTCGCTATCACGGCATGAGCCCGGTGCTCTCCCAGCTGTACGATGACGGCCTGATGGAAGCGGTTTCCGTCAAGCAGACAGAGGTCTTTGAAGCGGCGGAGATGTTTGCCCGCGTTGAGGGCATCCTTCCCGCCCCCGAGAGCTCCCACGCGATCCGCGTCGCCATCGACGAAGCGCTCAAATGCAAAGAGACCGGCGAAGCCAAGAACATCGTCTTTGGCCTCACCGGGACGGGTTATTTCGATATGGTTGCCTATGAAAAGTATCATGACGGCCTGATGAGCGACTACGTTCCCACCGACGAAGAGCTGGCAAAATACAGAGAAAGACTTCCTCAGATGTAATTTCCTGCCGGACTGACCGCGGGTCATCTCCGCTTCAGAAAAACCGGACTGACCGCAGGTCAACTCCCTTCAGAAAAACATCGGCTGACCACAGGCCGCCTGCATTCGGAAAATGCAGGCGGCCTTGCTCATGCCCTCAGATCGATACGAACATTCTGTACTTCTGCTCCCTTTCATTCTCTTCCCAGGTCTGCACAGAGACTTCGGGGTGGTCCTTAAGCCACTCCTCAAGGAGTCTGAGCTCGAGGGGGCCGCCATAGTTTCCCCTGTCGCCTGACCAGAACCACTCCTCTGAGACGTCCGGCGAGGATTCCCGGATCACGCCCTTTTTCATGAGCTTCTCCGCTCCGTGATCGGAAAAGGCGCAGAGCAGATCGCGGTCCTCCTGATAGGTGAAAGAATCGCTCCAGATGTTAATGTCCCCGTCCTTCGCATCGACGCACGGATACATGAGGTATTCATTGATAAGGCCTGTCCGGGCCGTCCGGACAAAGGACTTGACTTCCCGGATCCTGTTTTCGTCATCCCAGCAGATCCCGATGATGACACAGCCTCTTCCGAGCCTTCTCATGATGGAAGGCCCGACATCAACAAGCTTTCTTCCCCAAACGCCCCTCTTTTTGCCGTCCGCGCACGTTTCCTTCTTCTCCCTGATCTCGAGCTTCCGGAACCTGGTGTCCTTATCGTCGCTGCTCGCAAAACCTCTGTATTTTGTCTCCTTAAGGCCCAGTTCATAGAGATTCGGGACCTTGATCTTCCGCCCTTCCCTTCTCATAGTGCTCTCGCAGCCGACGCTTTCCAGCAAACTGCCGCTGTAGACGCCCGCGGTGAAGGTCGACCGCTCGCTGGGCATCACGATCTTTCCAAATCCCGCGCCGAGGAACGCATAGTCCTCAATGCGCCGGACCGAGCCGGGCAGGATGAGCTGAGCCGCGTGGATGTTCATGAAAGCGAACTTCGCGATGGTATGAATGTCCTTCGGAATCCGGATCGTTTCCTGATTCGCGAAGCAGATGTAAAGTACGCCGTCCCGGCAGTAGAGCCCGCCAAAATACTCCACCGCCCAGGGCACATTGAGGAAAGCCTCAGTGCCAAAAACCAGTGTGCTGTTCTCATTTCCCGGCTCCGCCGCTCCTGCGTCAGCGGCTCCGGTGTCCGTCTTTCCTGATTCCGCCGGCCTCCCTTCCGGCGCTTTCTCGTGAATATAGCGAAAGTTTCTGCCCTCTGCCCTTACCTCCCTGAGGGCCGTGCAGTTTTTAAAGGCATAGGCGCGGATCCTTCTGAGCGTGGAGGGGAGCGTCACCTGCGTAAGATTGAGGCATCCCTCAAAATCCCTTGCGCCGATCTCTGTAATTCCCTCGCCGATCTCAACCTTTGTAATCTTGTCTTTGAGATCCTGCCAATAAGAAACCGCATGACTCCTGCCTTTAAGATCGGGCATCCTGCCGCTTCCTTCCACCCTGAGCGTTCCGTCCTCCTCTAAGTTCCAATCGATGTGCGCTTCCCCGGCTTTGCTGCCGGCGTCTTTCTTACCATTAACAGTTCCCGCCTTGGCCAAATCGTTCCTGCTCATTTGCACCTCCTGTTAATCGCTCTTGTACCGTTTACGATTATAAAATACACCTGCCCGATCCTCTGAACAATGAACCTGCAGTTAACGGGCGCGCCGGCGTGTCAACGAGCAGAAACCCGGTAAAGCTGCCTTCGTAATCCGCTTCGCTGCCTGCTCATGAAGCGCAGTCGTTTTCAATGGCTGGAGGTCAAAATACAGTTCATAAACATGTCAAAATATAGTATATTTTGTATGTTGGGCTTTGCGCCCTTAACTTGGCGGCATTCATCCGCCTTTGGCATTGTTGTCAGCCACCTGATGTGAGGGGCGGCGAGCCCCGGCAATTTTGATCCTACGCACACTCTGTCCTTGTCTTTCCCCGTCGCATATGCTATTTTATGCTCAAACCTCATGTCTTTTCTGACGTATCTGCCGGCATGAGGCACCTCTTGGATATTCTGAATATCTGTGCGGGATCCGCAAAGTTCCAACACGGCACGCATTACAATATAAGACTTCTTTGAGCGATCACGGCTTTGGCCTGACGCTTGTTTCGCTGCGCCTAAATACAGACTCCGTTCGAAATACGGGGTTGTTTGACTACTGATCTTTTATGGGAGGTTACAATGCTGATCAAATATCTGGAAAAGGAACAATTCCTTTTGAAAAACACTCTGAAACATCATATTGACGGACTCTGCGCAAGAGATAATCCGCAGGGAATACTTCTTTGTCAAAAACACAAAGGGAGCTTTCGGTGGAAAAGGAGGTATTTACAAAACGGATTACCGGTTACAGTCCCCCTCCGAAAGTCGGAAAAGGAACTTGCCGAAAAGCTGGCCGTTAATCTGTACCGCCTGGTCTGCATCCTTTACCTGCAAAAGCGCCTTTCTCGCCTTGGCAACATGGTCAGACAATTCCGGCGCGGGCCGGGGCACGGATCGTCGGAATCAGGGAAAGCCGGCATCGGCGTTTCCCCAGGCGGGGGGAGGGGCCCCGGTGCGGAATCGGACCAATACGAACCGGACGATTTTTTGACAGGAAATCCCTTGTTCCGGATTCTTGACAGGCTGCGAAACCTGCCCGAATCGCCGGCCGATTTCTTCCGCGCCTCTTCGCCCTACCGGCCGCTTCTTCTTTCTTATCTGAGCAATCAATATTCAGCTCTCATTGACTGGTATCTCGGAGCATTCTGCCAAAACAGCGAACATCCGGAGCATCTGCAATTCCCGGTAAAGCTCGGCTACAAAGTTCGCTCCACCATAAGTCAACTTTTTATCGTTTATTCATTGTCCTTATTGCGACAATCAGTCCATTTTTGCGCATTCCTGCGCATAAATGTACTTCTGTTACCCCACTGCGTTCCAAAACCTGTTAAAATGCAGAAGGAGTCCTATTTACCCACGATTTTGTAAAAAAGATACTGTTATTGATAAATCTCTCAGAAAGGTGACAAGGAAAACATGGATAACACCGCAGCAAACAAATTAATTTCCGATCAGGATTTCGCCTTCTCGCAGGAAGTGATCTCCAAGCTGTCAGGCTACTTCTCCAAACGCGTCGTAGGTCAGGAAGCGCTCAGAAACTCCCTGATCACCGCGGTCATCGCGGACGGCCACATTCTTCTGGAGTCGGTCCCCGGACTTGCCAAGACGACCGCCGCAAAGGCCATCTCCGACGCCGTAAGCGGCAAGTTCTCCCGCATACAGTGCACGCCGGACCTTCTTCCCAGCGACATCATCGGAACCCAGATCTACCACCGGGAAACGGGCAAGTTTGAGACGATCTTCGGGCCTGTCTTCGCAAACTTCGTCCTTCTCGACGAGGTAAACCGCTCCAGCGCCAAGACCCAGAGCGCCATGCTCGAGGCCATGCAGGAGCGCCAGGTCACGATCGGCGGGACGACCTACCGCATGCCGCAGGACATCTTCATTGTCATCGCGACGCAGA
>DLYC01000119.1:4986-9830 GCA_003447895.1 Lachnospiraceae bacterium
CAGAACCCGATCGAGCAGGAGGGAACCTATCCCCTCTCCGAGGCACAGACCGACCGTTTCATGCTCAAGGAGAAGATCACCTACCCCTCCGAAACAGAGGAGATCGATATCATGACCCGCATTGAGGAGGGCACGATCCAGGCAAGGGAGCCGGCGGTCCTCACCCTCAAAGACATAGATACCGTACAGGATATCGCGGAGAAGGTCTATGTCGACAAGGCTGTCAAAAAATACATTGCCGATATTGTCATCGCGACAAGGGAGCCGCAGAAATACCTGAGCAGGGAGCTCGCCGAATACATCCGGATCGGCGCGAGCCCCCGCGCCTCCATCAATTTCCTCAGGACCGCGAAGGCGACAGCCCTCATAAGCGGCCGCACATACGCGACGCCCGAAGACGTCAGGAAGATGTGCCACCAGATCCTCCGTCACAGGATCGGCCTCAATTACGCGGCAGTTGCGGACAATGTGTCCGTGGAAGAACTTATCGACAAACTTGTGAAAATGGTGCCGGCTCCATGAGTATCCATCTTGATTACGATTATCTCGACAGAGTGCAGCGCGCGGCTTCGCTCTATACAAAACGAAAGACCTCGGATCTTCTCGAGGGAGATTATCAATCCTCCCGGCACGGGCGGAGTCTGGATTTTGACGACCTCAGGGAATATCACTTCGGAGACGACGTCAAGGACATCGACTGGAAATCCTCTTCGAGAGTAGGGAAGACACTGGTCCGCCGGTACTATGCAGACCGGAAGCACGATGTGATCTTTGTGGGGGATACCGGCCGGAAAATGACCGGAGATACCCCTTCCGGGGAATCCAAGGAGCAGATTGCCCTCATGGCTTTTGCCGTGACCGCCTATCTGATGGGGCGGCAGGGGGTGAACTGCGCCCTCTCCGTCTGCGGAAGCAGTGGGAGCCGGATCAGTCGCTTCCTGTCAGGCCCGGAGCATCTGATGGCGCAGATCAACGCCTACAAGAACGCGATCGAAGAAGGGGAGCCGTCCCAGCGTTTCTATGACACGCTCCTCAACACGGCGTCCACCTTCGCGCGCCATATGATCATGGTGGTCATCACCGACTCAGAGGGCCTCTCCCAGATCGATGAGCGGCTTGTGCGGCGGCTTACCTACTACAACGACGTCTACATCCTCAAGATCAAAGACGCGTACCTGACAATGGACAACGCCTATGATCTCGACAGCGGCCGGTTTGCCGATTCCTTCCTCTCTCTGTTCAGGGATCTGCACGCGCAGGAGCGCCGGATCCCCCAGGAGATCGAACAGAAGGCGGAAAAAATTCTCACGCCCAACCGCGTTTTCTGCAGGAGTATCTCCAAAGAGGCGGAAATTATCGACGCGCTCGTCTATTTGTTTGAACGAAGAAAGGGGCTTCTATGAAATACTCCATTGACCTTCAGGCGCCCTTTACCTTTCCCTTTTACTGGTATCTGCTCGGCCTTGGGCTGATCCTTCTGGCGGTCCTTCTCCGCATTATGATGAACCGGACTTCCAAGGTCCGGTCGCCTATGCGGCTGGACAGACTGCACAGACAGGCGCTGTCCAATATCGACGAGATCTCCCGCGCTTACAGCCGGGGAGAGCTCGATACGCGCGGCGTCCACCAGAGAATGAGCCGCGAAGCCCGGAAATTTGTGCAGGCAGCCACCGGGTGGCGGACCGAATCGATGACTTATGAAGAGATGGCACATCTCGCAAGGCCGGAGCTAGCCGGGCTCATCAAGGCCTACTCCGAACCGGAGTTTTCTTATGAATCGAAGGCGGACTCGGGCGCCGCTATTGAAAACGGGCGAAAACTTGTGGACACCATGTATGAGTATGCCCTGAAGATGAACAAGGGCGCGTTCTCCGCCATGCTCCGCAGGGGCGGCAGCCGCGTTCTCCACGCGCTCCTTCGGATCGCGCCCGGAGGCCTCCGGGACAGGCTCCTGAACAGGATCCGGGAACGGTCTGTCAATAAGATCGACAGCCATGAACTCGCGTTTCGGGAAAGGCTCCTCGATCCCCCTGCGCTTCATCTGCAGGTGAGCCGTGAGGTTCAGATCTTCGTTCTCGCGGCGTCCGGATGGGAAAGCACCGATCCGGTCGTCGAGAGGCTGCGCCGGCTGGGCAGGAAGGATCTGGCGGAGCTGGCCCTTCCCTTCTACGAGCCCGAGTTTACCCGCCACGACGAACAGGGCGCATTCCTGTCCACTAAACAAGCCAAGGAGCTGATCAAAAAATGGTTGTAAGTTATCACAATCCAGGCATTCTCATAATCGGAGGACTCGCAGCCGCCATTTTAAGTTTCATCGCATTCCGGCTCAGAGTCAGAAAAGACGACCGTGACGCTCTGCGGGTCGCCAATACAAGACGCCTCAAGGAGCTTCCGCTCTACAGGAGCACGCTCATCAAGATCCGGATCCTTCGGATCCTGGCGGCCGCCGGCCTGATCCTCTCTCTCGTTGCCGCGCTGTTTCTCACGGCGAGGCCTTATCGTCGTGAGACGGTCAAGGACACGGTCAACCGCAGGGACATCTTTTTGTGCATCGACCTGTCTTCCTCGTCAAGCAGGGGGGTGCAGGCGCTGGTAGAGGATTTCAAGGAGGTCGTCTCCTCCCTCGACGGGGACCGCATCGGTATTTCCCTGTTCAATACCTCGAGCATTCAGTATGTCCCGATGACGGACGACTATGACTTTGTGCAGGGAAGACTGGATGAACTGGCTGCCTATTTTGCCGCCGCAGAAGAATTTGCGACAAACTATGCCGACAAATACGATTCCGTCTATGACATCCCCGAATCGGAGCGCGAACGATACGATGAGCTGAACGGGATCCTGGCCGCCTTCGACGAGGGCGTCACGGCCGGCTACGAGCTCAAGGGAACCTCTGCGATCGGAGAGGGCCTCGCGTCGTGCCTCTTCAGCTTCCCGGAGCTTGTCAGCGAGAAGCGCACGCGCGTCATTTTCTTTATTACGGACAACCACCCGGAGCTATTGGACGATCCTCTGGTGACACTGGAGGAGGCGGCGGAGATGTGCCGTTTCGACAACGTCTCCGTGATCGGGATTTATCCCGGATCCGGCGCGCCGGCCGGGGGACAGGCTTCCGGTGAGAGTCAGGCGGCGGGAACTCCCGAAGACGAGATCCGTCAGCTGCAGGCGGCCGCGGAATCCACCGGCGGCAGGTTCTACGGCTCCGGCGATTCTGTGACGGCGCAGGAGATGCTCTCGGACATCGACGCCCTCGAATCCAAAGATACAACGACGGCCACCGCAAACGTCGATACGGATATGCCGGAATTCTGGACATATCTTCTGATCGCCGGAGTGGTCCTTCTCACCGGGACCACCGCTTTCTTCGTCCTGAAAAGGGGAATCCGAAAGGGGCGCACGTCGCGCAAGGTCACTGCTGCCGTCCTGCTCCTTCTGATGATCGCCGGCACTGCAGTAGTTTTCATCCGCCCTATGTATCTGAGTCCGTCGGCAGAGATCATGACCAGCAATCTGGACGTCACTTTCGTCGTCGATACCACGATCAGTATGTGGGCGGATGACGGCACAGCCGGCACGCGCATCGACAGCGTGAAAAAGGACATCCGGGAAATTGTCGGCGCCCTTCCGGGCAGCAATTTCTCCCTGATCCGGTTTGACAACGGCGCGCAGATCATGATTCCTTACACGCAGGACCTCTCCGCCATGGAGTATGTGCTGGACAATCTCAATATGCCGGACTATGCGACGGCGAAGGGTTCCTCCCTCAATACGGCCTATGAAGCCATTCATTCTATGCTGGAATCGGCCTCCCGCAAGGGGGAGAACCGCCGGTCGGTCGTCTTTTTGTTCAGTGACGGAGAGACGACCGACGGATCAACCCTGAAGAGCTTTTCGGAGCTGAACAGCCTGGTCCATAACGGCGCCGTGCTCGGCTACGGCACGGAACGCGGAGGCCGCATGAAGTATCCCGGAAAAGGCTATATTAAAGACGTCTCCACCGGCAAAGTAGCGCTCTCCCATCTCGACGAGGCCTCTCTTCGTCAGATCGCGAATGACCTGGGGCTCTCTTACGTTCACAGAAACGAAGATTTTTCGGGCTCTCTGGGATCAAGACTTCAGAACATCCGCCGGATGAGCCGGGAAGTGGCACTAAGGGCCGGGGACCGGACGGGATTTCAGGAGACCTATCACTATTTTGCCGGAGGGGTCTTTGCAGTGCTCCTCGTCTGGCTGTTTCTTACAATTAACAGGGGAGGTGTGGCGTAATGGATTCGAATGCAAGCCTTTTTCGAAAGATCCTGGCCGGACTTCTTCGCTTCCTGCGCTTTCTGGTGCTCCTTGCCGCGGCAGCCGGAATTCTCATGATTGCGCGAAGCGTCATCAACACAGCCGTCCTGATGAGCTACCAGCGCGGGCACTTCTCGGAGATTCCCGAAAACCTGCTGGTCTATCTGCGCTTTGGCGACAACTATGTGGCGCCCTACAACATGGGCAACATCGAGTATCAGCTGGGAAACTATGACAAGGCCGTCTTCTATTATCAGCAGGCGCTTGTAAGTAAGCCCCCGGAGCGGGACGAGGAATGCATGATCCGCGTAAATCTCGCCTATTCCATGTGCCACACCATCGATTGGGACAATCTGGACCGCGAGGACAAGGAGGCGGTTCAGGAAGCGATGGAAACGCTGGCGACGGCGCGCGCCTTCCTGACAGAGCACGAATGTGCCAGCGAGCCCGTGGGCAGTGACGACGGGCACTACCGGGACGCAGACCTTTTAAAGCATGACATCGACAGGATGCTCGAGCAGCTGTCGCAGAGCCAGTCAGACGGCGGCGGCGGGCAG
>DLYC01000119.1:9965-11764 GCA_003447895.1 Lachnospiraceae bacterium
CCAGAGCAGCGGACAGGATGACTCTTCGCAGAAAGACGCCGACGGAAAGGATGCCGAGGCGGAAAGAGCCAGGCAGGAGAAGCTGAAGGAAGACCTCGCGAAGCAGAAACAGGATCTGAAGGAGAAGAGCTCTTCCTACGGCGATTATGAGTATATCGACGGCGGCAGCGCCCAGGGATACGGAGACGGAACATTATGGTAAACAACAACAGGAAACAGACGGCAGCTGCGGCGGGATCTTCTTCTCCCCGCAGACTTGCCAGAATATTGCTCGCCTCAGGCATGCTCTTTGTCCTGGGACTCTCTTTTGGTATCCCCGCTTCGGCTGCCGGCCCGGTCCCCTCGCCTTCGGCCAAAACGGCAGAGCGCCACGATATTTTGGCGCTCCCCACGGAGGAAGAGGAGGAGGTCCTTCGCATGGTTGGACCGGATCTTCCCCCCGCCGGTATGCGGTATGATGAGTGGAAGGGATTTCAGTATTCCGACGAGGTCTCCTTTGATGCCAGAACCTACTGGACGATCTTAATGGGGAAAGACAAAGTGGCCTCTGACTACGGACTTGTCCAGGACCCGGAACATGTGGAGGATGGGAAGATCACATTCGTAGACGCCTTTTCCGAGCCGGTGGGCGGCGAGATGAAGCTTCGGCACGGCGGATATGTCGATATCACCATCGAGATCCGGTGGACCGGAACGCTCAGCATGACAGGTGATGACACATATTATATGCGCGGAGTAGAGTGGCAGGAAACGCCGGTCCTTCCGTGTGATGCCTACACCGGGACTTCTCTTTTGAACTATCAGGGCGATCCGGAGGATCAGGATATCTATCAGGGGCAGGCCGTCAATTCCGGCATGGTCGAGTCCGATGTCTCGATCGGGGGCAGGACCTACAGGCTCTTTGCAAAGTCAGACATCCGAAACTCCTCCTTTTCCGATTACACCTTTGACCTTGAGGCCGATCCCGTAAGGATGAATTTTCCGGCCTCGGTCGACACAACCCTCACGCTGCGGGTCCCTGCGGATTATGACGGCATGATCCTTGCCATCGACAAGGACATCACGGATGAGAAGCCGTCAGAGAGAAATTCGAGGGGAGAATTTGCCGTTCCGCCGGATCAGTACGCGGACATTCTGACCACCGGCACCGGGCGGAAGCAGACTGCCGAGGATTTCTATTTTGTCAGAGTTTCGGATCTCTTAGAGAAATTCAAAAGATAGCCGAAGCTCCACTTAAGATGTGTAATTATTGTCGTTTCCGTATATAATCTGTATATAGACATCTTTGAATATACACAAGTTTTACTAAGCAGGAGGGTAAACATGAATAAACTGGGTATAGCAATCATTGGCTGCGGCTTTGCCGGAAACTTCCACTCCAATGCCTGGGTGAAGGTCAACTACATAGACATTCAGCTCAAGGCGGCTGTAGACAACAATCTTGAGCGCGCGCAGGCTCTCAAAGAAAAATGGAATTATGAATACGCGACTTCTGATTACGACAAAGTCCTGGCGGATCCGGAAGTGGATATCATCGACATCGCGCTTCCGCCTGTCCTGCATCTTCCCTTTGCTTACAAGGCGCTGGCGGCAGGCAAACATGTCATCTGCGACAAGCCCCTGACCGGCTACTTCGGCACTGCCGATGACGAAAAGCCCGTCGGCGACAAGGTCCCGAAGCGCAAAATGTACGAGAGCATCCTCAAGGACCTCGAGGAGTGCAGAAAAAAAGTCGCCGAAAGCGACAAGCTCTTCATGTATGCCGAGAACTACATCTATTCTCCTGCCATCGTCAAGGC
>DLYC01000193.1 GCA_003447895.1 Lachnospiraceae bacterium
AGATCCGTTCCGGCGTCTTCAAGACAGACGATACTGTCTATGACAGCGCGCTCGAGACCGAGATGAGGATCGGAAAGCTCTACATCATGCAGGGCAACAAGACATCTGAGGTTCCGGAGCTTCACGCAGGCGATCTGGGCGCCGTTGCCAAACTCGGCGATGCCAGAACCGGTGACACGCTCTCCACAAAGGCGACTCCCATCCAGTACGGCAAGATGGAGATCTCCACACCTTATACCTACATCCGTTATAAGGCTAAGAATAAGAACGATGTCGACAAGATCGCGCAGGCGATGGCGAAGATCTCCTCTGAGGATCCTACCTTCAAGATGGTCAACGACGCTGATAACAAGCAGACTCTGATGTACGGTATCGGCGACATGCAGCTCGAAGTCGTAAAGAGCATGCTCAAGAATGAGTACAAGGTTGAGATCGACACCCTGGCTCCGAAGGTGGCTTACAGAGAGACCATCCGCAAGACTTCCGATGTCGAGTACAAGTACAAGAAGCAGTCCGGCGGACACGGCCAGTACGGTCACGTCAAGATGAGATACAGCCCTCTGGGCGACCAGACCAAGGCTTATGAGTTCAGCGATGAGGTCGTCGGCGGAAGCGTTCCCAAGAACTACTTCCCGGCAGTCGAGAAGGGTATCATCGAGTCCGTACAGAGAGGACCTCTTGCAGGTTACCCTGTAGTCGGCGTCAACTGCGTGCTTTACGACGGATCCTACCATCCGGTAGATTCCTCGGAAATGGCATTCAAGACCGCTTCCGTACAGGCATTCAAGAAGGGCTTCATGGAAGCCAATCCCGTACTGCTTGAGCCCATCGTCAGCCTCAAGGTCACCATTCCGGATGCATACACCGGAGACGTCATGGGAGACCTCAACAAGAGACGCGGCAGAGTTCTGGGCATGAACCCCATCGGCGGCGGAAAGCAGGTCGTTGAGGCGGAAGTTCCTCAGTCCGAGCTGTTCGATTACTGCACAGTTCTTCGCTCCATGACCGGCGGCCGCGGCGACTATGAGTACGAGTTCGCAAGATACGAGCAGGCTCCTGCAGACATCCAGGCCAAGGAAGTGGAAGCAAGAGCGAAGCAGCTTGAAGAGGGCACAGAGGACTGATGTTAGAAGCTGCAGCTGCATTTTGACAGCGTACGAGAAGATCTCTGATCTTTGATGAGCACAAGGCTGTCGCACTGAGAAATGATTCTTAGTGCGGCAGCCTTTTTATGGGCTGGGATGATGTGCCCGGGGAAAAGGTGTTGAACCTGCGCTCGAGGCGGCGGCCCGTTCTAATACAATAGATTTATACTGCAAGTTATTTGACAAAGTTGCAGGGCGGGGATTAGAATGAACAGGATGTTATCCTGCCGGCAAAAGATAGTGCGCCGGGAGACGATTAGAAATTAAAGGAGCTGCATTTCATGAAATACGATTTTAAGAAGATTGAACCCAAGTGGCAGAGAAAATGGGAAGATGCGAAGCTCTTCGAGGCGAAGGATCACAGCGACAAGCCGAAGTTCTATGGCCTTGTGGAATTTCCTTATCCCAGCGGCGCCGGCATGCATGTCGGACACATCAAGGCGTACAGCAGCATGGAAGTGCTGTCCAGAAAGCGCAGGATGCAGGGCTATAATGTCCTGTTCCCGATCGGCTACGATGCGTTTGGTCTGCCCACTGAGAACTATGCCATAAAGACAAACACCCATCCCAGGGTGATCACGGACACCAATATCGCGAAGTTCTCCAATCAGCTAAGAAGTGTCGGCTTCTCCTTCGACTGGTCCAGGACCGTGGACACATCCAAGGAAGACTATTACAAGTGGACCCAGTGGATCTTCCTCAAACTCTTTGATCACGGCCTCGTGTTCAGGGACAAGACCCTGGTCAATTACTGCCCTCACTGCAAGGTCGTCCTCTCCAACGAGGACAGCCAGGGTGGAAAGTGCGATATCTGCCACACGGATGTCATCCAGCTTCCCAAGGATGTCTGGTATCTGAAGATCACCGACTATGCGGACAAGCTTCTGGCCGGCCTTGATACCGTGGATTATCCCGAAGCGATCAAGCAGCAGGAAGTGAACTGGATCGGAAAGTCCACCGGTGCTTTTGTAAATTTCACGATCGATGGGATCGACGAAAAGCTTGAGATCTACACAACGCGTCCCGACACACTGTTCGGCGTGACCTTTATGGTCATGGCGCCCGAGCATCCCCTGATCGACAAGTATCAGGACAGGATCGGCAATATGGACGCTGTGAACGCCTACAGAGAAGAGTGCGCAAGAAAGACTGAGTTCGAGAGAACGCAGCTTGTAAAGGACAAGACGGGCCTTAAGATCGAGGGACTCGAGGCGGTCAACCCCGTAAACGGAAAGAAGATCCCGATCTTCATCGCGGACTATGTCATGATGGGTTACGGAACGGGTGCTATCATGGCAGTTCCCGCTCACGACCAGAGAGACTGGGATTTCGCGCACGCATTCGGAATTGATATCATCGAGGTCATTAAGGGCGGCGATATCTCCAAGGAAGCCTACACGGGCGACGGCGAGATGGTCAATTCGGACTATCTCAACGGCTTTGACAACAAGAAGGACTCCATCGCGAAGATGATCGAGGTCCTCGAGGAGAAGGGAATCGGCCACGCGGGCATTCAGTTCAAGATGAAGGACTGGGCCTTCAACCGCCAGAGATACTGGGGAGAGCCCATTCCGCTGATCCACTGCCCCAAGTGCGGCGTTGTCGGCGTGCCCTACGAGGAGCTTCCCCTCAGACTCCCCGAAGTCAAGGACTTTGAGCCCGGCGAGGACGGAAAGTCCCCTCTGGCAAGGATCGAGTCCTTCGTAAACTGCACCTGCCCCAAATGCGGCGGCGCAGCCCAGAGAGAGACCGATACAATGCCCCAGTGGGCAGGCAGTTCCTGGTATTTCCTCCGCTACTGCGATCCCCACAATGACAAGGCATTCGCGGATATGGACAAGCTCAAATACTGGATGCCCGTTGACTGGTACAACGGCGGTATGGAGCACGTCACCAGGCACCTGATCTACTCCAGGTTCTGGCACCACTTCCTCTATGACATCGGAGAGGTCAATACCCCCGAGCCCTATTCCAAGCGCTCTGCCCAGGGTATGATCCTCGGTTCCGACGGAGAGAAGATGAGTAAGTCCAGAGGAAATGTCGTCGATCCGCTCGACATCGTCAATCAGTACGGCGCCGACACCCTCAGAGTCTATGTGCTCTTTATGGGCGATTACGGAAGCGCAGCGCCCTGGAATGACAGTTCCGTGAAGGGCTGCCGCAGATTCCTCGACCGCGTCGCGGGACTGACAGACCTTGTCTCCGATGACAGGAAGGCTGCTTCCTACGAGACGCTCCTTCACAAGACGATCAAAAAAGTGACGGATGACATTGAAGCGCAGAAGTTCAACACGGCGATCGCCGCGCTGATGACGCTGATCAACGAGATCTACAAAGAGGGCCGGATCTCCAAGGAAGACCTCGTGATCTTCTTAAAGCTCCTTTCTCCCTTCGCGCCTCACATCACGGAGGAGATCTATGAAGTGATCGGCGGAAAAGGGTTCCTGACAGTCTCCGAGTGGCCGGAATACGACGCGTCCAAGACGGTCGACGCGACAGTGGAGATCGGCGTTCAGGTAAACGGCAAGGTGCGCGCAGCGGTATCCATTCCCGCAGGCTGCGACAAGGATACGGCGCTGGCAGCCGCCAAGGCCAATGACAGAGTGGCTTCTTTCCTGGAAGGCAAGAAGATCGTCAAGGAGATCTTTGTCCCCGGAAAGATCATCAATATTGTGGTGAAGTAAACAGGTCTCTATATCGGAATTTTGTATAAAACCGGACTCTTCGGAGTCCGGTTTTTGTCATCCCGGGCCGTCAAAAAACAGAGATCCGGAAGCGCTTCCCAAATTAAATTTGTATACGATTGACATTATTGCTCTGATTGTATACAATTATGCAAGACGGCCCGCGAACAGAGGAGCCGGAAATTTGATAAGCGGGGGAAATGCGGTGTGGGGACCGCAGATTGGAGTAAAAATGAATAGCGAGTATGACTTTACGAGGGAAGTCTCTGACAAGTATTCTCTTAGAGGAAGGGTCTTTCACAAGATCAGAAATGATATTCTGAACGGAAGATACAAGGAACACGAAGAACTCAAGGAGATACGGATCGGCAAGGAGCTTGGGGTATCCAGGACACCGGTCAGAGAGGCCTTAAGGCAGCTCGAACTGGAAGGTCTGGTTCAGATCATTCCCAACAGGGGAGCTTTTGTCACAGGGATCCAGGAGAATGACGTCCGCGATATTTACGCGATCAGGGCGCTTTTGGAGGGGCTCTGCGCAAAGTGGGCGACGGAAAGGATCACGCCTGAGCAGCTCGAAGCGATGGAAGAGAATGTTTACCTTGCGGAGTTTCACGCCGGGAAGGGACACATGGAGCAGATCGCAGAGCTGGATAATCAGTTCCACCACATCCTCTATGAGGCCTGCGGGTCCAAGATGCTCGAGCATCAGCTGGTAGATTACCATTCCTATGTCATGCGGATCAGAAAGAAGACGCTCTCCACGATCGAGAGAAGCACGGCGTCCAACAAGGAGCACAGAGCGATCATGGAAGCGATCCGGGCCGGAAAGGCGGATCTGGCGGAGCGTCTGGCCGGTGAACACATGAGGAACGCTTACGACAACATGGTCAGGAACGGCCTGTATGATATTTATAAAAGGGCGGAGGAATAGCCTTCCGGAAAGGAGCAGAAAATGCAGAAACTACAGATGACAACTCCTTTGGTAGAAATGGACGGAGATGAGATGACAAGGATCATCTGGAAGATGATCAAGGACCACCTTCTTCTTCCCTACATCGATCTCAAGACCGAGTACTACGACCTGGGAATCGAACACAGAGATGAGACGGACGATCAGGTCACGATCGATTCCGCGGAGGCGACCAAAAAATACGGCGTTGCGGTAAAATGCGCGACGATCACGCCCAATGCCGCCAGAGTGGAAGAGTATCATCTGAAGAAAATGTACAAGAGCCCCAACGGAACGATCCGCGCGCTGCTCGACGGCACGGTTTTCAGAGCGCCGATCGTCGTCAAAGGCATCGAGCCCTATGTCCGCACCTGGAAAAAGCCCATCACGATGGCGCGTCACGCGTACGGCGATGTCTACAAGAATGCTGAGATCCGGGTTCCGGGCGCCGG
>DLYC01000262.1:0-4732 GCA_003447895.1 Lachnospiraceae bacterium
AAGTGCGAGGACATCATGCTGTACGGCATGCAGGCGGACAGCAGGTACGTCAAAGGCGTTCCGGAGTCAGCGAAGGGGGAGGACCCGAAAGTGCTGATCTCCAAGGCTTACTCCGACAAATATGACATTTTTGCCGGTGACAGCATCGTGCTTCAGGAGAAGTACGGGGACGAAAAGTACCGGTTTGAAGTGGCGGGCGTCTACGACTATCAGGGATCGCTGTGTGTCTTTATGGAGAGGTCGGCGCTCAATCAGTGCTTCGACCTCGGGAAGACCTATTTCTCGGGCTACATGGCCGATACGCCGATCACGGATATTGACAAGAAGTACATAAGTACAGTGATCGACCTGGAGTCGCTGACCAAGGTCAGCAGGCAGCTGACAGTTTCCATGGGCAGCATGATGTATCTGGTGGATTTCTTCGCGGTGATCATCTTCCTGGTCCTGATCTATATTTTGTCCAAGATCATTATCGAGAAGAACGCGCAGTCCATCTCTATGGCCAAAATATTGGGATACACGGGCGGTGAGATCGGAAAGCTGTATATCCGGTCCACCTCGGTCGTCTATATTCTCAGCTTTGTGGCGACGATCCCGCTGGTCACGGTGCTCATCCGGTATCTGATGAAAGTGATGATCCGCATGGAGATGACGGGCTGGATCGACCTGTATGTCGACAGGATCGTCCACGTGGAGATGCTCGCCCTCGGTATCGCGTCTTACGCGGCGGTCGCGGCGCTGGAGTACCGAAAGATCGGAAAGGTCCCGATGGACGAGGCGCTCAAGAACGCGGAGTAGCACAGGAACAGGCAAAACGGCAGAACGACAGGCTTCCCGAAAGGACCGGCATATATGAAGAAGAACTACAGATGGGAGAAAAAATGGATATCCGCAGCTTTGTGCGCCGCCGTATTTCTGAGCGCGGCCGCGTGCTCGCAGGGCGGAAAGCAGGCAGAAGGAGCGCAGGAAGCTTCGACGGCAGCGGGCCAAAAGACAGAGGCGCAGAGTGAGAAGGCCGCCTTTCAGCCGCCGGCGGACGCGGCCTGTGTCACGCCCGGTGAGAAAGAGGAGACGGTCTATGTAAAGGCGGACGCCACCGGAAAACCCACGGAAGAAACGGTCGAGGTTGCCCTTCGGAAGATCCCGGCGGACGGACTTCTCCCCGTGGAGGACCACTCGAACCTCAGTGGGATCAGGAACACGGAGGGAGACGAGGAGTTCTTTGACGCGGGAGGCGGGCGCTTCCTCTGGGAAAACCACGGAGAGGACATCAAGTACAAAGGAAAATCCACCGACGCGCTTCCGGTCGATGTCCGGATCACCTATTATCTGGACGGACAGGAGGTGACCGCGCAGGCGCTCGCAGGCAGGACCGGCGATGTCCGGATCCGCTTTGACTACGAAAATCACACGGATGTGCCGTTTATGGTGCTCTCGTCGGCCATCCTGTCGTCAGATGTGTTCAGTGAGGTCGAAGTGACGAACGGCCGGGTCATGGATCTGGGGGACCGGAAGATGGTGATCGGGGCGGTCTTCCCGGGGCTATCCGACAATCTGAAACTCGCCGACTATGAGCCGACGGAAGAGGTCGACCTGCCCGAGTATGTGGAGATCGAGGCGCACGCTGAGCAGTTTGAGCTGGACTTTACGGCGTCGGTCGTGAGCACCGGCCTCTTTGAGGAGGTCAAGGACGAGGACCTGGAGGATCTGGAGAAAACAGCGGATGACATGGAGAAACTGACGGATGCCTCCACGGAACTTAAGGAAGCCGCCGGCGAACTGGCGGATGGAGGTTCGGAGTTCGGAGAGTACCTTTGTCAGTATTTTGACGGATTGTCGAAGGTCAGTGAGGGGTCGGACGCGCTGGACAAGGGGCTCAGTGAACTGAATGCCAATATTTCCAAGATCTCGGAGGGGTCCGCGGAGCTCACAAAGGGACTCCGGGAGGTAGACAGATCCCTGGGGGAGATCGACCTGTCATCGCTGACATCGGACGAGGGCAGCAAAGAGGCGAAAGAGGTGCAGGACGCGCTGACTTCGATCGGAAAGAGCAGCGCCGCGCTGGGGGAGAAGCTGAGCGCGATCGGCACGGCCTCGGAAGAGCTGCAGAAATATTCGGAGAATGCCGCGGCCTATTATGAAAAGGTGAGGACACTCGCCGCCGCGGTGGATGAGAATCCGGCACCCGTCCTTCAGGAGAATAAGGAGCAGTACGAGGAAGCCCTGAACGGGGAGGCCTCCGCGCAGGCGAATGCCGTGATCGCGGACGTGGCGAAGACAGCGGCAGAAGCGGCGGTCACGGAAGCCGCGGAAGGCGCCGCAAAGGCCACGGCAGAGGACGCCGGGCAGACTGTGGAGGACACCGTGGAAGGGAGCGATGCGCTCGACGGACTGGGGCTCACGGAGGATCAGATTTCGGAGGTCAAGAGGCAGCTGATCGGGGAGATCCGTGAAAATATCGCGGAGAACCCGGGGGAGACGGCGGAGATCACGGTGGAGACGGAGGAAGTCGGGATTGAGCTCGGCGGGGTGATCGATGAGATCCTGGGGGAGGTCCAGACAGATCTCGATAACCGCTACAACAGCATTCTGGAGGCCAGAAAGGAACTTGTTGAGCCGGAGGTCCCGGATCTGACAGTACTTAGTGAAGAGGAATCGGCTGAGATCTCACAGCTTTTAAAAGACATGGAAGGGTCTTTGGGCACGGTCGTCCGGTATGCCAAGGGCATGGGAACCACCGCGAAAGCGCTCGGAGATCTCGCGTCGGGGCTTACTAATCTCAAGGGAGGCATCTCCAAACTCTCCGAGGGGAGCGGTGAGCTCAACAAGGGGATCGGCCTGTTTGAAAAGGCGTTGGAGCAGGCGGCAGGCGGATCGTCCCAGCTGAGCGAGGCGCTCCGGCAGGTCTCTTCGGCGGGCTCTGAGCTGGGAGGCGCCTACGGGCAGCTCGTGGAAGGGATGGAGGCGTTTGCCGACGGCGTCGCGGAGTTTGACAGAGAGGGAATCCAAAGCCTCGCGGAGCTCACGGGACCGGAGTATCTGGAAGTGATCCGGCAGGTCCGGGCTTCCAGGGACGCCGAGCGCGCGTACACAAACTTCTCGGGAATCTGTGACGGACAGAAGGGAAGCGTGAAATTCATCATTGAGACGGAAGAGATCAGCCCGGAGGACTGAGCCTGTGGGCAGAGAAGGCAATGCCGCGGGCAACCGGGAGAGAAGCGTCCGGAAACAGAGAGTTCAGACAAAATTCATAAACTGGCAATCGAATTTGGGGTGCCGCATGCTATAATCTATTCTTAGCATGCGGCATTTTCGGCTGCGGGCGTCAGGTGAGGTGTGCCGGCAGCGGAGCGTCAGGCGCGATGCGTCAGGCGCAGCGGACGCCGCGTGTATTCATTATTAAGAAACCAGAGGTGATCGTTATCAAACAGAACGGACTAAGCAGTGCGCAGGTAAGGGAGCTGACTGCACAGGGAAAGGTCAATGTGCAGATCGACCGGACTGCGAAGACGACCAAAGATATTATTAAAGAAAACGTATTTACATACTTCAACCTGATCTTTCTGATCATCAGTGCCCTTCTCATCATAGCGGGGGCCTTCAACAGCCTGACATTTCTGCCGGTGATCATAGCCAATATGCTGATCGGTATATTCCAGGAGCTGCATGCCAAGAAGGTATTGGACGGCCTTAGTATCTTGAATGAGCCGAACGCTGTGGCGATCCGGGACGGCAGGAAGCAGAAGGTGCCGATCAATAAGCTGGTTCTGGGCGACGTGATCGTATTGGGAGCCGGAAACCAGATTCCCGCCGATGCCAAGGTCCTGGACGGAGAAGTGGCCGTCAACGAGGCGCTTCTTACCGGTGAAGCGGATGAGATCGTAAAGGGCAGGGGCGACGGGCTCATGTCGGGAAGCTTTGTGGCATCGGGAGAATGCACGGCGGAGCTGACCAAGGTCGGCAAAGACTCCTATATCTCCAAGCTGATGCTGAAAGCAAGGAAGATGCCCACGGGCGAGCAGTCCGAGATGGTCCGCTCCATCAACCGGATCGTCATCGCGGCGGGCATCCTGATCATCCCGATCGGGATCACGCTGTTTGTACAGAGCTATGTGATGCAGAAGAATCCCTTCAATGAGAGCGTTGTGGGGATGGTCGCCGCGGTGATCGGAATGATCCCCGAGGGACTGTATCTTTTGGTGAGTGTGACGCTGGCGACGAGTACCGTGATGCTGGCAAGGCGAAAGGTCATGCTCCATGACATGAAGAGCGTGGAGACGCTGGCGCGTGTAGACACGCTGTGCGTCGACAAGACCGGCACCGTGACGGACAACAGCATGCTGGTGGCAGACGCGGTTCCCGCGCAGGGATTTACCGATGACCAGCTGCGGCGCTACAAGGGACTGGTCGGAGAGTATCTGAACGCGCTTCCCGACGACAATATTACTATGCGGGCCATGCGCGACTATTTCCGGGCGAGGGGAAGCCGCCAGCCGGTCTCGATCTTTTCCTTCAGCTCCAAGCACAAGTACAGCAGTGTCCAGTTCACGGACTCCACCTATGTGCTGGGGGCACCCGAGTTTGTCCTCTGCGAGGACTTCGAGAAATACGCGGATGTGGTGGACGGATATGCCCAGAAGGGCCTTCGCGTACTGGTCTTTGCCAGGTACATGGGAGACGGAACCGGGGCGGAAAGCCAGGTGAGAAGGTCCATTCCGGTGCCCAAAGACGG
>DLYC01000262.1:4869-8801 GCA_003447895.1 Lachnospiraceae bacterium
TACTTCGCAAGGCAGGGCGTAAATGTCCGGGTGATCTCGGGAGACAACCCGCTGACCGTCTCGGAAGTGGCAAGACAGGCGGGAATCCCCCACTCGGAGAGCTATGTGGACGCGTCCTGGCTTAAGAGCGATGAGGATATCGCGGAAGCCGCGCGTAAATATACAGTGTTTGGAAGAGTTACCCCGGACCAGAAGCAGAAGATCGTAAAGGCGCTTCAGGAAGAGGGGCACACAGTGGCGATGACCGGCGACGGTGTAAACGACATTCTGGCCATGAAGAGCGCGGACTGCAGTATCGCGATGGCCGCCGGTTCGGACGCGGCCGTGCAGGCCGCCCAGGTGGTCCTTCTGGACTCTGATTTCGCCCACATGCCGCAGATCGTCAGCGAGGGGCGCAGGATCATCAATAACGTGGAGCGCTCCGCGACCCTGTTCCTGGTCAAGAATATCTTTTCGCTGCTGCTGTCGGTCTTCTCCATCATCAACGTGATGATCTATCCGCTGCAGCCCTCGCAGATTTCCCTGATCAGCATGTTCAACATCGGGATCCCCGCGTTTTTCCTCGCCATGGAGCCCAACAGCAGAAAGATCGAGGGGAATTTCCTGAGAAAAGTCGTGTTCAGCGCAATGCCGGCCGCCCTCACGGACTTCTTCGCCATTGCGGCCCTGGTCGTCTTTGGAAGCACTTTCCATGTGGCGGAAACGGACGTGTCCGTTGCGGCGACCTTCCTTTTGGCGATCGTCGGATTTATGATCCTGATCAGGATCAGCACACCTATGAACAAATTCCACTGGGCCGTTGTGTCCGGATGCGTTGCCGGTCTGTGCTTTTTTGCCTACTTCTTCAGCGGGCTGTTCTCGATCAGCCACATATCGAAGGAATGCATCATGCTGTTCGTCCTGTTCGCGATCGCGACGGAGCCCGCCATGCGCTATCTGGGATGGCTTTCAGACCTTATAAACAAACAGATCGAAGAGGCAGAAGCAAGGTTTAAGAACGGAGGTCAGACAGATGTCGGAGAATTTGAAGAATAGTCAGAAACCTTCCCTTTACGGGGAGAACAGGGAAAAGGAAGGAAAGATCCTGTTTATCTTTAATCCTGTTTCCGGAAAAGCGCAGATCAGAAATGACCTGCTGGATATCTTGCAGATCCTCTCCGGAACCGGATATAAGCTGGAGTGTTATCCCACAAAGTGCTCCGGCGACGCGAGAAACCTTCTGAGAAACAGGACGGAGGACTATGTGTACGTGGCCTGTTCGGGAGGAGACGGAACGCTCGACGAGGTGGTGGGCGGACTTATGGAGAACACGAAAGTGCCCAGGGTGCCCATCGGCTACATTCCGTCGGGAACGACCAACGACTTCGCGTCGAGCCTGGGGATTCCGTCCGACATGAAGGCCGCGGCAAATGTGATCGCCACAGGGCGCCCGTATGACTGTGACCTTGGAAAGTTCAACGATGACGCGTACTTTACTTATGTGGCGGCCTTCGGACTTTTTACCGAGACCTCCTATGAGACGCCACAGGACCTCAAGAACCAGCTGGGGCACGTGGCCTATATCCTTCAGGGAATGGTCGACCTTGGAAAGATAAGGACTTACCGCTTCAAGGTCGAGTGCGATGAGCTGGCGATCACGGATGAGTTTGTCTTTGGCATGATCACGAATTCCAAATCGGTCGGCGGATTTGCGGACATAACCGGAAACCAGGTGGACATGAGCGACGGCCTGTTTGAGGTGACCCTGATCAAGATGCCCGCCAATATCCTGGAACTCAATGACATCGTTCAGTATCTGACCCGCGCCGTGGACGTGTCGGATCTGGTGTACCAGTTTAAGACAAGTCACATCGTGCTGGAGTCGGATGAGCGGGTCAAATGGACCAGGGACGGAGAGTTCGGAGGAAATCTTAAGAGAGTGGAGCTTACCAATCTGCACAAGGCGCTTCAGATACTTGCGCCGGAGCGCTCGTAAGCCAAAGGAGTAATGATATGGATACGGAACACAATGAGAAGACCTATGAGAGCGGCGAATATGTGACCTTTCACGTCACGGCCCGGGACGGCCGGGATGTGGAGATGGCCGTCGTGGATGAATTCGATATCGAAAACCGCCACTATGTGGTGAGCTGCGTAGTGGAGGGCGATGAGATCCGGACAGATGGACAGTACATCTATCGGTGCCACATCAAAGGGGACGACTTCACGACGGAGCCGATCCTCGATCCCAAGGAGTTTGAGCGCGTGAGCCGCGCGTACCTGAAGATGTCTTAAAGGAGCTGCCATGAGGTTTTTCCATTTATCGGATCTTCATATCGGTCTCAAACTGATGAACAGAGACCTCAGAGAGGATCAGGCGTATATATTTGACCGGATCGCGGAATATGCCAAAGAGTACAGGCCGGATGCCATCGTGATCGCCGGTGATATTTATGATAAGTCCATCCCTTCGGCAGAAGCGGTGGACCTTTTCGATTCCTTCGTACAGAAACTGACGCAGGCGGCGCCCGAAGCGGAGATCATGATGATCAGCGGAAACCACGACAGCGCGTCCCGCGTGAATGTGTTCAGAAACGTGCTGAGGCGCCAGAGGATCCATATGATCGGGATGCCCCCGACAGCGCCGGAGGAATTCATAGAGAAGGTGACGCTCAGGGATGAATACGGCCCGGTGCATTTCTATCTGCTTCCCTTTGTGCGGCCCTCCATGGTCCGGGAGATCACGGGGTACAGAGAGGACGGGTGCGCCCTGTCCTATAACGAGGCGGTCCACAAGATGATCGAGCGCGAGACGATAGAGCAGAGCGAGCGGAACGTCCTTGTGAGCCATCAGTTCTACCTTCCTGTGGGGACTGACCCCGATCAGGTAGAGAGGATGGATTCGGAGATCCGCACAGTCGGCAATATCGACGAGGTCAGGGCGGATGTGCTCGCCCCCTTCGATTACGCCGCTCTCGGCCACATCCACAAGCCCATGAAAGTCGGAAACGAGCTGTACCGCTACTGCGGAACGCCCCTTGCCTCCTCCGTGAGCGAACAGGGCCAGAAGAAGGGCGTCATCATGGTCGATATGGCGCAGAAGGGACAGACCACGGCGAGTGTCCTCCCCCTCATTCCGCTCCATGAAGTGAAGGTAATCAGAGGCGCCCTCGAAGACGTGGTGCTCAGCGCCTGTGACGATTACGTGACCGTCATTCTCACCGACCGGGCAGATCTCAATGTGCCGGATATGCAGGACAGGCTCCGGGAAGCCTTCCCAAGGCTCCTGGAGATCCGAAGGGAGACTGCGCGCGAGGCGCAGTACGACATCAGTTCCGGGCAGCTGTCCCGGATGCCGGATCCTTTTGACCTGTGCTGCTCCTTCTACGCGGACATCACGGAGGAGGAGAAGGAACTTCTGAGGGACATCATCAACAGCGTACAGGGCGCCTGACCCGGCGCTTTTTACAGGGAGGTACCATGAAACCCATAAAGCTTGTGATGCAGGCATTCAGCTCCTATGCGGCCAGGACCGAGATCGATTTCACGGTGCCCGGCCAGAACATTTTCCTGATCACGGGAGACACCGGCGCGGGCAAGACGACGATCTTCGACGCGCTGGTTTTTGCCCTGTACGGGGAAGCCAGCTCGGGAACCAGCAGGAAAACAGGGGCAGAACTTCAGAGCCAGTATGCGGACCTTTCGACAGAGCCTTTCGTAGAACTCACCTTCTCGGAAAGGAAAGGAGCCGGGGACGAAGTCTACACGGTCAAAAGATCGCCCCGCCACTTCCGCCTCTCCAAAAGAAAGGTCAAAAATCCCCTGCAGGAGGTGAGTGAGAGCGTCTCTTTGACACTTCCCGACAAAAGAGTGATCGAGGGAAAGAGCTCCGTGATCAATGAGAGGATCGAAGAGATCGTGGGACTGACCAAGGAGCAGTTCATGCAGGTCGT
>DLYC01000262.1:8862-12599 GCA_003447895.1 Lachnospiraceae bacterium
ATGATCGCGCAGGGCGAGTTTATGGACCTTCTGCGCGCCAAGTCCGCCGATAAGAAGATCATTTTCAGAAAGCTCTTCGGGACGGGTCTCTACGAGAATCTCACGGTGGAGATGGACAGAAGGCGGAAGGACAAGATGGCCGATATGGCGAGGATCCGCAGCATCTGTCAGACGGAAGCGGCGCACGCTGTGATCCCGGAGGAGTATGAGAGGGCAAAGGAAGCCGGGGAAGCCCGGGACCGCCTGATCGGAACCGACAGGCTCTCGGGGGTCATCATCGACACTTTCTGCAGGGAGCTGGAACTTCTGTGCGGCAGTCTGTCCGGCGATTTAGAGAAAACGGAAGAGGAGTACGGAAAGCTCAGGGCTGTCAGGGATGAGAAGCAGAATGAATACGTGAGGGGTACAGAGCTTCAGAAACTGTATGAGCAGCTGGACAAGGCGAAGAGAGAGCTGGAAGAATGCGAAGCGCTCTCGGAGGAGATGGCCGATAAGGAGAAGCTCCGCAAAGAGATCATTGGAGCCTATGAGATCCTGGCGGTGTACCGGAGGTATCAAGACGCGGAGGTAAAAAGGAGGCAGGTCACAGAGCAGTACGGGAAGCTGCAGGCGGCCTGTCCGGCGCTCATAACTTCTCAAAATGAGACCGAAGAGGCGGAAAACGCCGCGAGGAAGGAATACGAAGCCGCGCTCTCCGTGTTCAATCAGGTAAAGGAGAGAGCCGGAAAGGCAATTGCTCTCTTTGAGAGGATCCGGACGGCCGACAGGGAGATCGCGCAGAGAGCGGCAACGCTTCAAAAAGCTTCCGCACAGGCGGTCAAAGCGGCGGAAAGCCTCGGCGCGCATGAGAAGGAGGAGCAGGTCAGAAGAAAGCAGGTCACGCAGCTCGACGGAGCGGACAAGCGGCTGGAACTGTGTGAACTGCGCCTCAAGGAACTGAACGCGATCCTTCGGGAATTGTGCGAAAAGCAGGAGGCCGACAGAGAGCGCAAAGAGGAGCTGGAAAAATTCAAAAAGCTTCAGAGCGCCTACCTGGAGGCTCGTAACCGGTTTACCGATTCAAACGGCAGGTACCAGGCGGCCTCCAATGCCTATCTGGATGAGCAGGCCGGCATCCTGGCGGCAACACTGAGGCCGGGAGAGCCCTGCCCAGTCTGCGGGTCGACCCATCACCCGGCGCCCTGTGAAGTCCGGGGGACCGCGGCCGGCCTCACCAGGGAGAAACTCGGCAAAATGCGCGAAGACCTGGAGAAGATGCGCGGGGACATGGAGCGGAGATCGGAAGCGGCCCACAGCGCAAAGAGCGCTCTCGAGGAGAGAGACAAGGCGCTCCGGGAGGACATCCGAAAGCTCGTGGTGAGGACCCGGGAGGCAGTGCCGGATCTTCAGGAGGGACTGACCCTGTCCGGCGCCGAAGAGGAGGTGCGGGCCAGGGCTTCTGCCGCGCTGCTTCAGAGGAACCGGCTCCTTCAGGATGCGCAGACGCTCCGGGAAGTCACCAAATGGCTGGAGAGCGCGGAAGGAAGGAGGGCGGCTCTTCAGGAGCAGAAAGAGGCGGCCTCCAAGGGCGAAACGGAAGCCAAAGCGGCGCTCGCGGCCGCAAAGAGCGCGCGCAGTGAGCTCGAGATCGACAGGGACTACCCCTCGGAAGAGGCGGCGCGCGAGGCGATCCGGCAGAAGGAAGCGGCTCAAAAGGAGAAAGAGACGGCACTGGGAAAGGCGGCAGCCGCGGCGGCCTCCGCAAAGGCGGACCGCATCCACACGCAGTCCCTGATCTCGCAGTGCGAAAAAGAGATTCCCGTTCTCACAGCCGAGACGGAGGAGAGAAGAGGGGAATACGTCGATCTTTTGACACGGAAAGCGGGCCCGGAGGACGCGCAGAAAGCCGGTTCGGAGGAAACGAAGAAAACCGGGCAGGCGGACGCGCAGAAAAACGGCCTTGAGGAAGCCTGGAAAGCCATAGTGAGAGCGCACAGAAAAGAGGAGGCGGACGAGCTCTCGGATCAGATCAGCCGCTACCACAATAAGAGGGCCTCCGCAAAGGGCAGAATGGAGGCCGCCGGAAATGCCGTGAACGGCCGGCCAAGGCCTGCGGTCGAAGAGCTCGAAGGGGCGCTTCGGGAGGCGGAAGCCGCGCTTTCCAAGGCGCAGGAAAGAATGGAGAGGCAGAGAGCGGCCCTCAGGGCAGATACGGAGGTCAGCAAGGCGCTGCTTTCCCGAAAGGAAGAGAGAAGTGCCCTGGCCGATGAGTTCGGGAGACTGGAAAAGCTGTACAACCGGTTTTCCGGAAAGACCTCGGGCGCGAGGATGGACATCGAGACCTATGTGCAGAGATACTATCTGGAGCGCATCCTGATCGCGGCGAACCGGCGCTTCCGCGATATGTCGGCGGGCCAGTTTGAGCTTCGCATGTATGACATAGACAAGGCCGGCGAGGGCAAAAACCGGGGACTTGATCTCATGGTATACTCGGAGGTGACAGGAAAAGAGCGCGAAGTGCGGACGCTGTCGGGCGGGGAATCCTTCATGGCGGCGCTGTCTCTGGCGCTGGGAACGGCAGATCAGATCGGGGCCAGCTCGACGGCCATCAATCTTGATGTGATGTTCATCGACGAGGGATTCGGCTCCCTGGATGACCTCGCGAGAAGCCAGGCGGTCAAGGTACTGCAGAGAATGGCGGGAGACTCCAAGCTGATCGGAATCATCTCCCATGTGACGGAACTTAAGAACGAGCTGGAAGACCAGCTGATCGTAACAAAAGACGAGCACGGCAGCAGTGTGAGGTGGCAGGTGAGCTGAATCGCCGCCGCCGGAATCAGGTGACAGACAGGAGGCAGAAATGGATTCTTTGAGAACGGAGATCGTAAAACTGACGGAACGGATGGCGCAGCGAAAAGACACTGTGCGGAACGCGGTATTTTACCTGGAGGGCCCGGGCAGGGACGCCTCAAGGAAGGAACTGAGCAGCCACTTTATCGAGTTTTTGATCCAGGACGGGTCGGCGATGGGGTTTGACTTAAACGACGACATCGGAGATATCGTGGCCTGCATGGATGATATCGCGGAGCATTTCCATCTCCTGATCAGTGACAGCTGGTTTTCGGAGGAGGACGGGCTGATCGGCTCCCTGAAAAAGCTCGGTGAGCGCTGGGGCCGCAATGGCGTAAGGCTCCTCTGGCTTCCCGATCCCAAAGGCAGGGTGTATCCGGTCTACGCAGTGTATGAGGAAGAGGTCCCTGCCATCCTCGACCAGGCCCTGAGAGCGGGCATCTTAGTCTGTGACGTCGCGGAGATGACAGACGAAGAAGAGGATGAGGACGCCGCGCTCGACTGGAGTATGGAACTGGATTGACGCGGGGGGCCAGGAGCCCGGCCTTACGGCCTCGGCGCTGCAGGGCGGCTGCCCGGCGGGCGTCGGCCGTACACTGTCGACTGAATAAGAAATTCATACAAATTTCATAAATTGGTAATGTTTATTTTCGACGCAGAGTGTACAATATCAGAGGAAAGGTTCTGAAAGAGCCGTTTGCAGTAAGAAAACAGTGAAGAGTGTGAAAACTCGCACAAGAAGGAAAGCGCGCAGAGCGCTTCGACATGGAGGTAAAGATGGGTATTTGGAGTAAATTATTGGTCACAGCAGTCGGTACAGCAGTAGCAGCAGGTGCCATGTATTACTTGAAAAAGCGCTCTGAAGAAGAAGCATATGACATCGACGAGTTCGATGAGGACTTCAAGGA
>DLYC01000173.1:0-2646 GCA_003447895.1 Lachnospiraceae bacterium
AGATGGCCGTCGTTCTCGGAACAGAAGAAATCGACGTCATCAATGCCCTTCAGAGCATGGAGGAGCAGGGAATCATCTGCGGTTATCACACAATGATCGACTGGGATAAGACCGATATCGACAAAGTGACCGCCCTCATCGAAGTGCGCGTGACACCTCAGAGAGGCAAGGGATTTGACGACATCGCGGAGAGGATCTACAAGTATCCCGAGGTCAATTCCGTCTATCTGATCTCGGGCGGCTATGACCTTCTTGTGACACTGGAAGGAAAGTCCCTGAAGGCGGTCTCCACATTCGTATCCAGTAAGCTCTCCACACTTGACACGGTGATCAGCACCGCGACCCACTTCATTCTCAAGAAGTACAAGGATCACGGGACGATCATGACCAGAAAATATGAGGACCAGAGAGAGATCATTACCCCTTGAGCGGCATGACCGGACAGAAGAAAAATAGTGAGAGAAAGGGGCATATGGAATGAGTAAACAGGAAAAACTCCTGGCGGAGAAGACAGTGGGTCTTAAGCCGTCCGGGATCCGGAGATTTTTTGACCTGGTCAGTGAGATGAAGGATGCGATCTCTCTCGGCGTCGGCGAGCCGGACTTCGACACGCCGTGGCATATCCGGGACGAGGGCATCTACTCTCTGGAGAAAGGCCGTACATTTTATACTTCCAATTCGGGACTCAAGGAGCTGCGGGAAGAGATCGCAGCTTACTTAAAGAGAACCCAGGGGATCACCTATGATCCCATCGGGGAAATACTGATCACGGTGGGCGGTTCGGAAGCGATCGATCTGATGTTCCGCGCGATGATCAACGAGGGAGACGAGGTGCTGATTCCTCAGCCTTCCTATGTATCCTACGAACCCTGCGCTATTTTGGCAGACGGCGTTCCGGTCATCATTCCGCTTCAGAACGAGAATGAATTCCGGTTAAAACCCGAGGATCTGAAGGCGGCGATCACGCCAAGGTCCAAGATCCTGGTGCTTCCCTATCCCAACAATCCCACCGGGGCCGTTATGGAGAAGGAGGACCTGGAGGCCATCGCGGATATTATCATCGAGAATGACCTCTATGTGCTCTCGGATGAGATCTACGGCGAACTGACCTATTCCGGAAAGCATGTGTCCATTGCCTCCCTTCCCGGCATGAAGGAGAGGACCGTTCTTGTAAACGGCTTCTCCAAAGCGTATGCCATGACCGGTTGGAGAATGGGCTATGCGTGCGGGCCGAAGGAAATCCTCGCGCAGATGACCAAGATCCATCAGTACGCGATCATGTGCGCGCCGACGACCAGCCAGTACGCGGCCATCGAGGCGCTCCGAAACGGAGACGATGATGTGGCGCAGATGAGGGAGTCCTATAACCAGAGACGGCGCTTTGTCATGCACAAGCTCGAGGGCATGGGCCTTCCGTGCTTCGAGCCGCAGGGCGCGTTCTATGTATTTCCCTGCATCAAGGAATTCGGCATGAGCAGTGAGGAATTTGCCGAGGAGCTCCTCAAGGAGGAGAAGGTGGCAATCGTGCCCGGAACGGCCTTCGGAGACAGCGGCGAGGGATATCTGAGAATATCCTATGCCTATTCCATTGAGAACCTCCGCGAGGCGCTGGGAAGACTGTCCCGATTTGTGAAGAAGCTCAGAGAGAAAAAGTAAAGAGAACTGAAAGAAGAGTTGTAATGCATATTGTTCTGCATGAGCCGGAAATACCCGGCAATACCGGAAATATCGGGCGTTCCTGTGTTGTCACGGGAACGTCCCTTCATCTGATCGAACCTCTCGGATTTGAGATCACCGAGAAGCAGATCCGAAGGTCCGGACTGGATTACTGGAAGGACCTGGACGTACACACCTATTCCGATTACGCGGATTTTCTGGCAAAAAATCCGGGAGTCAGGGTCTTTTACGCCACGACGAAGGCGCATCAGACTTATACGGATGTGAAATTCGGACCCGATGACTACATCATGTTCGGAAAGGAGAGCGCAGGCATTCCCGAGGAAATCCTGATCGAACATGAAGAAACCTGTATCCGCATTCCGATGCTGGAGGGATACAGGAGTCTGAATCTTAGTAATTCTGTTGCGATCGTGCTCTATGAAGCGCTGCGTCAGCAGGATTTTGCCTCTCTTCAAAGAGACGGGGAGCTGCACAGGCTCCACTGGAAGAATGTATGATCACACGTCGTCATCGAGTTCGTCGTTGAGCTCAGACCTCTTTAAGGTGAAGGTAAACTTGCTTCCGACGCCTTCTGTGCTGACAAGACTGATATTTTCGCCGTGGGCGCGTATGATCTCGCGGACTATGGACAGGCCAAGGCCTGTCCCTTTTTTATCTTTGCCTCGGGAGAGGTCGCTCTTGTAAAAGCGCTCCCAGATCTGATTCTGGTCCTCCTTGGGAATGCCGATTCCGTTGTCCTTAACGCTGACAAAGACCTTGCCGCCCTTTTCTGTCGTCTCGATCTCAATCTCAGAGCCGTTGCCGCTGAATTTGATGGCATTATCGACAAGGTTGTAGAGGACCTGCTGGATTTTGTCTACGTCGGCGTGAACGATGAGGATATCACCGGAAAGGATCAGTTTGACCCGGATCTCTTTGCGCCTGCAGACCTGCTCGAAGGAAACTGCGACCTTTCGGATGACGTCG
>DLYC01000173.1:2767-3388 GCA_003447895.1 Lachnospiraceae bacterium
AAGGCTGTTGGTCAGTTTGGTGAGGCGTTCCGTCTCATTTAAGACGACGCCCAGATAGTGCTCGTGCATTTCGGGCGGGATCGTGCCATCCAGCATCGCTTCCAGAAAGCCTTTGATGGAAGTCAGGGGAGAGCGGAAGTCGTGGGAGACATTGGCAATAAACTTTTTCTGATCATCCTCGGAGTTCGCCACCGTCCTGGCCATGTAGCTGAGAGAGGCCGCGAGATACCCCATTTCATCCTCGCCTTCCACATTGAGCTCATAGTGCATGTTTCCGGACGCGTACTGCTCGGTCGCCGCAATGATCTTTCGAAGCGGCCGGTAGACAAATTCCGTGAAGAAGATCAGGATGATCAGGGAGAGAAACAGGATCACGATCAGCATCAGATAGGAGATGTTGAGCATGCTGTTGGCTTCCTCGTCGATCTGCGCTGCCGATTTGTGGATGATCACATAGCCCCTTGTCTTGTAGTTGTTGATGATGGGGGCGATCACACTGAGTTTCTCTTCGTCGAAATAATCAAAGAAAGTTCCCCTTGTATAGTAGTTCTTCTGGGTGATCGTGGGGTCGAAGCCCTCCACAATGATCTCCTGTTCGGGATCCGGCGCGTTGGCGGAATT
>DLYC01000173.1:3498-7571 GCA_003447895.1 Lachnospiraceae bacterium
GAGAGAGACTCCATCTGTTTCTGGACCGTCTCAAGGGAAATCTCGGAGTTATACAGATCGACCGCGTAAGTGTCCGCAATGCGGGAGGCCTCTCTGTACATGTTTCCGGAGGTCTGCCTCTGGCAATACTCGTAAGTAAGCCTGGATACGAACGTCGCCACGGTGATAAAACCGAAGAAAGCGAACAGGAAATAGGCCAGTATGAACTTCAGATACAGCGTTTTTCTCATTTTTCTTCTTTACCTGGCCGCCGGGTTTGTCTCAAATTTGTAGCCGATTCCCCAGATCGTCGATATTTTCCATCCCTCGTGGTCATGGATCTTCTCACGGATCCTCTTGATGTGGACGTCCACGGTCCGGGTATCTCCCACGTAATCATAGCCCCAGATCTGGTTGAGAAGCTGCTCTCTTGTGAAGACGCGGTTTGGATTGGACGCGAGGCAGTAGAGAAGCTCCAGCTCCTTGGGAGGCATATCGATCCGGCCGCCCATATAGAGGACGGAATAGTTGGTGAGATTGATGGTGAGATCGGGGTAGCTTACCGTCTTCTCCTGCGGCGCCGCCGTCTCTGCCGTCTGCTGCTTGTGATAGCGGCGAAGAACGGCTTTTACCCTTGCCACGAGCTCCTTGGAGTCGAACGGCTTTTCCATGTAGTCGTCGGCGCCCATTTCCAGTCCCAGCACTTTGTCGAAGATCTCTCCCTTGGCAGAGAGCATAATGATCGGTATATCCCTGGAGGAGCGGACCTCGCGGCAGACCTGGTAGCCGTCCATGCCGGGCAGCATGAGGTCGAGAAGGATCAGGTCGGGACTGAAGGTCTCCACAGCGGAGAGCGCCTCCTCCCCGTCTCCCACAATCTTTGTTTCGTAGCATTCCTTCATCAGATAGAGGCTGATGAGATCGGCTATATTGGAATCGTCATCGACGATCAGTATTTTCTGTTTGGCAGCAGCCATTGAATAGTTCCCCCTGACTTGAAAATGTATGTCGAAAGAGTCCCGGCCTGTCCCGGGTCTTACGAGAGCTGAACGATCGTGACGCCCGCGTCGCCCTCCCCGAAATCGCCAAGCCGGTAGCTCTTCACCCATTTCTGCCTCCGCAGATAATTGTGAACCGCTTTTCGGAGAGCGCCGGTTCCTTTTCCGTGTACGATCCGCACGCTGGAGAGATGGGACATTCTCGCGTCGTCCAGATATTTGTCCAGGGCGTTCAGTGCTTCATCGGTAGTCATCCCCAGGAGATTGAGCTCTGTGGAAATGGACTGGTTTCTGGAAAAATCCAGATCCCTCTGCTTATTGCCCGCGCCGCCCGCGTTCTCGAAGGCCCTCTTCATGCTGCTTCGGGATTTCCCGCTGACAGGATTTCCGAAAGCATCTTCCTCAATGAGAGCCAGATCCGAGACCGGCGCCTTGGAATTCATAATGCCGCACCGAACGGACACTTTGCCGCTCGAATCCGGAAGAGCCGTGACGATCCCGGTAAGTCCCATGGAGATCACGCGGACCTTGTCGCCCACGTGAAGGTCGGAGGCCTTGAGATTTCCCTTTTTCTGCTCCTCCTGACCCCGGCTCAGCTTTTCGTTCTTTTTGGAGACCTGCTCGCGAAGGGAACTGCGCGTCCTCTCCATAGCGGCCATATCGCCGCCGCAGCCGGTCTTTCTGAGCTCTGAGATCGCCTTGTCGGCCTTTTTCTTGGCGTCTGCCAAAATATCGCGGGCCTCCTCGTTGGCCTTTTCAAGAATCTTCTCCCTGCGGTCCTCCAAAAGCTTTTCTTTGTTTCGGATCTCTTTCTGCTCCTTGGCGATCGACTCCCTGAGGGAGGTGATCTTCTCCTGCTCCCTCTGTATCTGGATTCTTTTTGCCTCGAGATCGGCCAGGATATCCTCCATGTTCTGTGTCTCCTGGCTCAGCTGCTCTCTGGCGGCATCGATGATGTCATCGGGGAGTCCCAGCTTCTTCGAGATCGCGAACGCGTTGGACTTTCCGGGAACGCCGATCAGAAGCCGGTAGGTAGGCTGCAGCGTCTCCACGTTAAATTCACAGCTGGCGTTTGTGACACCCGGCGTATTCATGGCGTAGACCTTGAGCTCACTGTAGTGCGTCGTGGCCACAGCGCGGATGCCCCGCTCATGCAGGTAGTTCAGGATCGAGATGGCCAGCGCGGCGCCTTCCGTGGGGTCCGTCCCGGCGCCGAGCTCGTCGAAGAGACACAGGCAGCCGTCATTCACCTTACCCAGTATCTCCACGATCGTTGTCATGTGGGAGGAGAAGGTGGAGAGACTCTGCTCGATGCTCTGCTCATCCCCGATATCCGCGAAGACATCCGAAAACAGGGCCAGTTCGCTCCGGTCGCCGGCAGGAATGTGAAGTCCCGCCATTCCCATGAGCTCAAACAGGCCGATCGTCTTGAGGGTGACGGTCTTTCCGCCGGTATTGGGGCCTGTGATCACGATCAGGTCATAGTCTTCTCCCAGTTCCAGATCGATGGGCACGACCTTCTTCTTATCGATCAGAGGATGCCGCCCCCTGTTGATCTTCAGGCAGCGGCGGTTATTGAAGATCGGCATTGTCGCGTCCTGGGAGAGCGCAAGCTTGGCCTTTGCAAAGATAAAGTCGAGTCTGGTCATGTTGACCGCGTCGTCCTTGAGGGCCATCAGGTTGTCAGCCGCCTCCGCGGAGAGGGAAGCCAGGACTTTCTCCACTTCCTGCTTCTCCTGAAGAGTCAGTTCCCGGATCTGATTGTTGAGACTGACAATGGCAGCGGGCTCAATAAAGAGGGTCGAGCCGCTGGCGCTCTGGTCGTGAATGATGCCCTGCACCTGATTCTTGTACTCGGATTTGATGGGGATGCAGTAGCGGTTTCCGCGCATGGTGACCACACTGTCCTGCAGATAGGGGGCCAGAGTCACATTGACCAGTTTGTTGAGCTGCTGGTGGATCCTTCCGCCTGCCATGCTGATCTCGCGGCGCACCCTGCGAAGACCCGGGCTCGCGTCATCCGAGATCTCCTCCTCGGAGAGAATGCACCTTTGGATCTCCCTGGAAAGGCTCTTCAAGGGATACAGGCAGTCGAAGAGGTCGAAGAGAAGATTGTCTTCGGGCTTACTGCTTCCGCTCTGCAGCGCGGAGATCCCCTTTCCGCCGTCCTCCGTCGTTCCGTAGGCTTGTACGCGCCCCACATTGTCGAGAAAGGAGGAGAGATGCAGAAGCTCTGCCGCTGTCAGTGTGCTTCCGATCGAGAGGGCTCCGAACATGTATCCGAAGTCCCTGTTGGAGCCAAAATTCACATTCCCTTTCCGGATGAGGAGCTGAAGCGCGGCGTCCGTCTCCTCCTGGGCAAGGCGGATATCCGCAAGGTTGTCCATGGGCCGAAGCGCTTTGCAAAGCGCCTTGGCGGGGGCGGAGTTCGCGTTTTCCGTCAGCTGGTCGAGGATCTTATCAAATTCAACGATGTGTAATACTTTGTCATTCATAATATTTGATCATTCATAAAAAGCCGGTCATGTCTTGACGACGGTTAACAGTCAGCCATGGGGATAGTATAACACATTGGGGAAACAATCGGTTAAACGTAAGCAATGCATGAACGGTATATTTCGCGCGGATTGAATGATATAATTGTTGTGATTTCCTTGAAAGGGGAAGTCAGGGCTGTCCGTCCGGCAGTCCGGAAAAGACACAGCGGCTTATCAAAAGACTCTCTGAAAAAGGAGTATTCATGGGCAGTGAAAATTCCGATTGGAAAGATAATGATATAGAGTTTCTTCAGGAACAGATCAAAAAGCGCCCGCTCAACCGAAAGAGAATGATGCGGCGGATGATCATTGTCGCGGTCATGGCGGCGGTGTTCGGCTCCGTGGCCTGCCTCTTCTTCCTTCTGCTTGAGCCGATCTTCAACCGGATGCTGTATCCGGAGGAGGCGGTGACGGGGGTCTCCTATCCGGAGGAGACGGAAACCGAGGAGGTCACCCCGGAGGAAATGATCGTCAATGAGGAGGAGAAGGCGGCGACCGAGGAGCAGGAGAGGATCCGGCAGGAAGTGGAGCGCCTTTTAAGGGACAAGGAGCAGGGCGC
>DLYC01000228.1 GCA_003447895.1 Lachnospiraceae bacterium
GGGGCCGGAGGCGCAGCGGAGGCGGACTGCCGGTTTATTCTGTCAACAATTCATGCCAGTAAAGGGCTGGAATATGATACTGTATATTTGATGGATGTGCTGGACGGGATTTTCCCGGAGGAGGTGCCGGCGAGCACCAGGTACATGTCAAAAGAGGAACGCCGGTCATTTGAAGAAGAGAGGCGGCTGTTCTATGTGGGAATGACAAGAGCGCGGAATAAGCTGTGTGTGTTTACCACGGATGCGAAGTCGGTGCTGACGGACGAACTGTTCGGCGCGGGCAGTGTGAAGCGGGCGGAAGCTGAGAAAGCAGCCGCAGCGCGCGGAAATGGTTCGGCGCTGCGCGGAAGCGGTTCGGCCGCGTCGCGCGGGAGCGGCTCGGCATCGCGCGGGAGTGGCTCGGCGGCGCGCGCAGGCTCGCTAAGGAAAGAAAGCGCGCGGAAGGCCAGAAAGGCCTTCGAGGGAACCGCCGCGGAGGCGGGACGCGGAGGAGCGGGAAGCTCCGCCTCCGGCTCCGGTCACGGAAAAGTCTCCGCGGCCAAGCTGGCCGCGTATGCGAGGAAACTTCAGCCCGGGCAGAGGGTTATCCATGTGGTGTATGGTTTTGGCATGGTGGTGAGCCAGGACGGGAAGCGCGTGCGGATCCGCTTTGAGGACGACGAGCGGGTCATGGATATCGGCACGCTTTACCGTAAGAAGCTTTTGAGATGATCTATGGGAGGACAGGCATGAGTAAAAGAGTGCTGATCATGAATACGGGAGGAACTCTTGCCTCGGTGGCAAAGGAGCACGGGCTGACGCCGGGACTTACGACGGAATCGATGGAGCGGGAACTTCATATTGTGGCGGGGGAGGCACAGCTGTCGATGCAGGAGTTTTCGTCGCTGGACAGCGCCAACATTTTCCCGGAGGATTGGGCCCGGCTGGCGCAGGAGATCAGCCGCCAGAGGGTATTTTTTGACGGAATTGTGGTGATTCATGGTACGGATACGCTGGCTTATACGTCATCTATGTTATCATACATGCTTCAAAATATAGGCATCCCGGTAGTGATCACCGGAAGCCAGCTGTCGATCTCGAACCCGGTGGCGGACGCGATGGAGAATCTGCGGTGCGCGATCTATATGGCGCAGAGCGGGTGCGCGGGGGTGTTCGTGGCTTTTAACCGGAAGGTGATGCTGGGATGCAGGGCGTCCAAAGTGCGGTCGCTGAGTTTTGACGCGTTTGACAGCATTAACTGCGAGAATGTGGCCGAGATCAGCTCGATCGGGATGAAGATCAATAAGCGGATCCTGCCGCAGAAGCGGGGCGTTTTCCGGCTGCAGGACCGCTACTGCGCGGACGTCGCGGTCATCAAGCTGTTTCCGGGAATCCACAGGGAAGTGCTGCGGATGTATGCGGAGAGGGGATACAGGGCCTTTTACATCGAGGCGTTCGGGCTCGGCGGGATGCCGTTTCTGCGGCATGATTTTATCAGCGAGATCCGCGGGCTGACCGAGCAGGGAATGACCTTCCTTGTCGGGACGCAGTGCCGGTTCGAGGGAAGCAGCCTCGAGGTCTACGAGACCGGGCGCCGCGCGCTGGAGGCGGGCGTCATTCAGGCCTACGATATGACGACGGAGGCGGCGGTCACGAAGCTGATGTGGGTGCTTGGCCAGACGGAGGACCCGCAGGAGATTCGGGAGTATTTTCACCTGAGTTTGTGCGGGGAGGTGTCGGTCTGAGGAGGCCGGGCGCGGACGGCGTGCAGTCTGAGGAGGCTTGCGGAAGACGTGTCAGTTTGAGGCTTCCGGCGGAAGCGGCGCAGTTGAGCTCAAAAGGTGGAAGCGAGGATTCGCCGGCGCCGGGGGTGGCGCGGTTGAGCCCAAAGGGTGCAATGGATATTGATTGGCGACAGGGAGGGTCGAAATGAGCAGGTTAAAGGAAATCAGAGCAGTTGTTAACAATGAACTCAATAAGATGGAGAATGCCGACAAGCGCACAGGGGCCATTAATCATCTTTACGGGGTGTCGCTGGCCGCAACAATGATCGCGAAGAAGCGCGGGCAGGATCCGGAGCTCGCCGCAATGGCAGCTATGATGCATGATCTCCATGCCTATCGATCGGGATCGTATGACGATCACGCGCACAAAGGGGCAGAGCTTGCCCGGGAGATTCTCGGGAAACTCGGACTGACGAATGATGCGGAGACGAATGTGATCTGCTCCGCGATTTATCATCACGATGACAAGCTTGTCATTGACGGACCGATGGACGAGGTGCTCAAAGACGCAGACGTTATACATCACTGCATGAATGACCTGTCTAAGCCCGTGAAGGACAAGGAAAAGGCACGCTTTGAGGCGCTGTGCAAAGAATTTGGAATGGAATAAGAGCGGCGTGGAGGAACCGGTATGATAAGCGAACAGCTGATACGGGAAGTGCGGATCGACTGGTGTAAAATAGAAGAAGGAAGTTATCTGCGAAGGATTCCTGCGATCAGCGGCGTGGAAAGAATAGAGTTTGACCGGCCTGTGACTTTCTTTGTCGGGGAGAACGGAAGCGGGAAATCAACGCTGCTGGAGGCAATCGCCATTGCCTGCGGGTTCAATCCGGAGGGGGGAACAAGAAATTACAGTTTTTCGACGTATGATTCGCATTCGGAGCTCTGTCATGCGATCCGGCTGACGCGAGGGGTGCGACGGATCGGATGGGGGTATTTCCTGCGGGCGGAGAGCTTTTACAATGTGGCGACGATGGAAGAAGAGTACAGCAGGGGACCGGGCGGCAGGCCGCAGCACTTTCATGAGAAATCGCATGGGGAGAGTTTTTTGGCGCTGGTGCAGAGCAGTTTCCGCCCCGGGGGGCTCTATCTTTTGGATGAGCCGGAGGCGGCCCTTTCGCCGCAGCGTCAGCTGACACTTCTGATGGAGATCGACAGGTGTGCGAAGGGGGGCGCGCAGTTTCTTGTCGCGACGCATTCGCCGATTCTGCTGGGGCTGCCGGGGGCGGAGATCCTGAGCTTCGATGGGGGCGCGGTGCAGCCGTGTGCGTATGAGGAGACGGACAGCTATCAGGTGACGGAGATGTTTATCAATAACCGGGAGCAGCTGCTGAGGAGGCTGCTGGAGGAGTGAGTGGAGGGGGGAGGCCTTCTCTGTGGTTGTGGAGTGGGGGGCTGGGCAGTTAAGGGCGAGTTGGTGGCCTGTGGGGCCGGGCGTTTGGGCTGAGAAGCGGTGTCGGGGTGAGTTGGTGGCCTGTGGGGCCGGGGCGAAAGAATCTTCTCTCGGCTTGCGGAGTGGAGGGGAGCCTGGGCTGGAGCGTTTGGGCTGAGAGGCGGTGGCGGGGCGAGTTGTCCCCCATGGAAAGCGACGAAGAAATCATGAAATTTGTCAGATTGGGTAAAACCGGCACATAAATAGATACTGTCCCCCATTTCACCGGAAATCATGCTCGACATAGCGGTAAAAACGAGCCGTAATTTCGATTTCCAATTTTCCGATGGGGGACAGACGGATCAAAAATGGATTCTTAGCCCAATAGAGCAACCGGAGCCAGGCTTTCTCAGCTCAACAGTTCAACTTGAGCCGTAGAGATGTCAAATTTCCTCCCCGTGTCCATGACACGAGGGAGGCCAACCAAATGACACTATAAATCAGCACCGGATCTCCTTCCTCCAAGCCTTGGCACGGAGGGAGATCACAGAAACGCAAAGGCGGAAATTACGAGAGGAAAATCTAGTATGGGTAACAAAATTTATGAAAAAATCTCAAAGACATGGAAAAACGCAAAGCAGGCTCTTCTGATCGTCTGCATGGCAGTAATGGTCCTGGCGCTCGCCGGCTGTGGCTCGACCCCGAAGGCGGATAATAATTCTGCGCCGGCAGACGCCAATGCCGCGGCTGAGGACGGAGGCGCTGCCGCGGAGGACGGCTCCGCAGAAGTTAAAGAGTCAGAGGACGCCGCTGCCACCCCTGCAGCCAATGACGCTGCCGCTGAGGACGCCGACAACGCCGCAGAAGTCAAAGACTCTGACGCCACCGCAGAAGCCCCCGAAGCCAAAGCGGCCGTAGACGCCAGCGAAACTGTCGGATACACAGTCACAATGGAAAAGAGCTACCGGCGCGACACGGAAGACGGCGACAAAGAAGTTGCTAAAATAGTGTGCACAAATGCAAGTGGAGAAACCGTCTGGGAGAAGGAAATCCTGAGCATGCACGGAGTGACGGAACTGGAGCAGATCCAGGAGATAGGCCAGCGCGACGGTGTCTATTACTTTAACTGGTCCGGCACAGTCACGGCGCTCAGCTTAAAGGACGGAAGCGAGCTGTGGAAGAATCCGGATTTTACCGGGGCATCGATTCAGAGCGCTTTCACGGATGATGGCAGGATTCTTCTGTGCGGCTACTACGGTCCCGCCCTGTTTGTATGTGACACGAACGGAAAGACGATCAAAATGATTCCGGAAATTGAAGACTGGTATTGGCCTTATGAGCTGAAGATCGTAGACGGATATGCGGAAATTAAGTTTGATAATGCAGAAGGAGAAGGAATCGCCAGAGTTAACCTCGAGACTTACGAGTATGAGCTGGTGCGCTGAAGCCATTGATGCAGAAGGGAAGGACCATGACGAAAACGGAAGTGTTCAGGGCGGAACAGAGCGGGGCGGTGTGTCTTGCGGCTTTTCATGTTTACGGGCATATTGGCGATTACCCGCTCACGAAAAGGACTACTTTGGGGAGGGCGGGAAGCCACGGCAAGGCGGACATTATGCTTCCGGAGCCCTGCATTTCCGGGCTTCACGGCGAGTTTGGCTGTGCGGAGGGACATTGGTTCTACCGGGACCTGGGGAGCACGAACGGATCGTGGATCAATGGGCAGATCCTGGAGGGGGTCTGCGAGATGAGGGATGGCGATGTTTTGACAGTGGTGCCAAAAGATGATCAGAATGAAGGGCCGATGTTTGCCGGGATTTTTGTGAGGCTTAGGGCAGGTGAGCGGATGGTGTGGCGCCGGATTTCCGTGGGGCAGGGCATGAAGCCGCTGCGGATCGGGCGGTCTGAGAGCGGGCTGACGCCGGAGGATCCGACGATTTCAGGCAGCCATGCGACTTTCAGGTTTGGGGCGGACGGGCTGTCGGTGCTGGATGAGGGGAGCTTGAACGGCGTGTATGTGAACGGGGAGCAGTGCGACGCGAGGCGGCTCAAGGCGCTGGACGTTGTGCGGATTGGGCGGTCCTTCTTTTTGGTGACGGATGGTGCTCTCTGGGAAGGGGAACGGCGGATGCAGAAGCAGGCCGCGGCGACAGGCGCGGGTGCGAATCCGGTTCCCGCCGCGAAGTCGGCGACAGGTGCGGGCGCGGCAGCAGCTCCCACTGCGAAGTCGGCAACAGGCGCGGGCGCCAGCGCCGCCCCCGCCGCCTCCGCACCCGCGAGGGAATTCCCCGGCGGCAATCGCCTGGTGATCGACATCAAAGAGCGCAGCGTGTGGAAGAGTTTCAAAAAGCGCGTTCTTTTGAGCGAAGTGCATCTGGCGGTCGAGCCGGGAGAAATGGTGCTGATCCTGGGCGGCTCGGGCGCCGGAAAGTCTACGTTTATTAAGTCGGTCATGGGCTATGACAGGGCCGAGGGGACAATCCGATACGGCGACAAAGACGTCTATGATGATTATGAGACCATGAAGCGGGAGATCGGATACGTTCCCCAGCAGGACCTTGTGCGTCTGAGTGATACTGTGGAGGACACTCTTTTGGCGGCGGCGAGGCTGCGGATGCCGGGAGATTCGACCTCGGAGGAGCAGAAGAAGCGGGTCGAGTGGCTGATGGACATTCTGGGGCTTACTGACGAGAGGACCAATATGGTCGGCGCGATCAGCGGCGGACAGAAGAAGCGGGTCAGTATCGGGATTGAGCTGGCCGCGGACCCGGCGCTGTTTTTCCTGGATGAGCCCGATTCGGGGCTTGACGGCGTCATGGCGAGAGGCCTCATGGAGAAGCTCCGCGTCATCGCAGACCTGGGCAAAATAGTGATGGTCATCACGCACACCCCCGACCGCGCGGCGGACCTCTTCACCAA